>JBFHKI010000007.1:0-22527 GCA_041595415.1 Pseudomonadales bacterium
ATGAAGTCCATCACGATCAGGAAGTAACCCGGGAACCCCATCTGGATAATAATATCCAGCTCTTCCTGTAGACGATCCCAATAGACCTTTAAGGCGTCATCCTGGCTATCTTTATCGGGAAAAAGCACCTCCAGTCTTTCAAGCAAACCTTCGCGGGAGCACTGGCGCAAAAAGTCATCTTCCGTCATACCATCGGGTACCGGATAAGCTGGCAGATAGTACTGTCCCATTTCGATGGTCAAACTGCAGCGCTTGGCAATTTCCACACTGTTTTCCAGCGCTTCGGGCAAATCGGCAAACAGCTCGGACATCTCTTCCGCGCTGCGCAGGTATTGTTGCTCGGAATACCTTTGGACCTTACGCGGATCGGCCAGAGAGAAACCGTCGTGGATACAGGTACGGGTTTCATGTGCTTCAAAATCATCCGCTTGCATAAAACGCACATCGTTGGTGGCGACCAGCGGCAAGTCAGATTGGGTCGCCAGATCCACCGCCAGGTGGAGATAATCTTCATCACCCGCACGTCCGGTACGCTGCACCTCCAGATAAAAGCGATCGGTAAAGATCGAAGACCACCAGCTCGCAACATTGCGTGCGTCTTCAATTCTGTCTTTGAGCAAACACTGACCGATTTCTCCGCGGCTTGCGCCGGACAGACAGATCAACCCGGCATTCAACTCCACCAACCAATCTTTCCGTACCCGGGGCTCTCCCCTCTCCTGCCCTTGGGTATAGGCCCGGGAAATTATTTCAATCAGGTTTCTGTAACCCTGATGGTCCATAACCAACAGGCAAAACTCATACCCACCCTCTTCATCTGACAAAATCAGGTCACTACCGAAAATCGGCTTGATGCCGGCTGCAACTGCGGCTCGATAAAACTTTACCGCGGCGAAAAGGTTGGTGAAGTCTGTAAGCGCAAAAGCCGGCATTTGCAATTTGGCCAAGCGCGCCATAGTGGGCTTGATTCGCAATATGCCGTCGCGCAGGGAATACTCGGAGTGCGCGCGCAAATGAACAAAATTCTGTGGCGTTTTTGTAAGGTTTTGACTATCGGAGGACATGGCTTCCAGAATCAGGAGTGGAACAGGTCGGCTTGCATCACCGGGCGATAGCTCTGCCGGTGTATTTCGCAAGAGCCGAACTGTTTCAACATATCAAGATGTTGGCTGGTTGGGTAGCCCTTGTGTTGATCAAATCCATAGCGTGGGAATTTTTTGTGCATTTCCTGCATATACCGATCCCGGGCCACCTTGGCCAGAATAGAAGCCGCCGAAATTTCCGCAACCCGACTATCTCCTTTTACCAGAGCTTGAGAGGCATAGTGCCACTGAGGAAGACGATTGCCGTCCACCACAACGTATTCCGGATTGGGCTCTAGAGCTGTCACCGCCCGTTTCATGGCTAACATAGACGCATGTAGCACATTCAACTTATCTACCTCGGCAACACTGGCGGTCGAGATATTCCAAGCCAGAGCCTTCTCACAAATCAGGTCATAGAGTGCTTCACGTTTTGATTCGGACAACTTTTTAGAATCCGCCAAACCATCTACAGGATTTTCCGGATCCAGAATAACCGCAGCCGCGTAGAGATCTCCAGCCAAGGGTCCTCGACCAGCCTCATCTGTACCCGCCAGTAATTTTCCATGATATTGAATCTCAGGATCGCGTATCACATCCGGCCTCTACCTGATAACAAGCTATGACTCCAGCAACTTTGCTATGGCCTCCGCGGCCAACCGACTGCTAGGCAATTCAAGCTGGTGGCGCAACTCGGCAAACGCACGGCTCTGAGTATCACGAGCTGCCTCGTCGACCAGCAGCTTCCGCATTGCCGCGGACAAATTATCCGGAGTCGCCCGATACTGGATGTACTCTTCAACCAAAAACTGACCCGCAATTAAATTGGGCAGAGAGACGTAATCTACTTTAACCATGCTGCCAATTATCTTGTAGCTGAGCCAATCTGTACGATAGGCTACAACCAGCGGGCGATTAACCAGCATAATTTCCAAAGTAGTTGTGCCTGAAGCCGCCAGAACCAGATCAGCAGCCACCATCAGATCAATAGTGCGGTTAACCAGCACCTCATATTCATCAGGACTATTAAAAAAAGCCCGTATTTGCTGCGCCTTGGCTTCATTGACGGCGGCAAAGACAAACCTCAGATTTGCGTCACTCTGTTCGAGTTTTTTTGCCGCCTGAAGATAGACCGGCATCAGATGTTTTATTTCTCCACTTCGACTGCCCGGTAGCAAAGCAACAATCCGATCATTCCCTTGCAGGTTCAGTTTCAGGCGCGCATCTGCAGCGTTTTGCCCGGCTTCGATTTCCAAAGCCAAAGGATGACCAACATAGGTCACAGGTACCTGGTGGGTTTCGTAAAATTGGGCTTCAAAGGGCAGCAGGGTTAACATCAGGTCAATCGACTCGCGAATAGACTTTACTCTTCCCTGACGCCAGGCCCAGACCGATGGACTGACATAATGCACCGTCCGAATCCCGCGTTGTTTGAGTTTTTTGGCCAACCCCAGGTTAAAGTCCGGGGCATCTATCCCGATAAACAGATCCACCGGCTCTCGGGAAAAATCCGCGCACAACTGACGTCGCATTTTAAGGAGCTCAGGAAGACGTTTGAGAGGCTCGATCAAACCCATTACCGCAAGACGATCGAGGGGGTACTTGCTTTCAAGCCCCTCGGCGAGCATTCGATTTCCACCTATGCCGACAAAACTTATCTCCGGATAAATTTTTTTCAGCTCTGACATTAAACCGGCGCCGAGAATATCTCCGGATTCTTCTCCCGCTACCACAGCCACCCGGCGCAGGGCCATTAACGCAAAATCCCCCGGCTGGAGTTTTCCAGAGATTCGATAAGGGGAGCGAGGATGTCGTAATTTTCTTGATCAGCCTTGAGCTGCTCGATAGCCGTAGAAAGCTCCAAACCTTTTCGATAAATGGTTTTATAGGCTCGCTGCAGGCAGCGAATTTGCTCGGCAGAAAAACCGCGACGCTTCAAGCCCTCACTATTTATGGTACGTGGCTTGGCCGGATTACCGGCGATCATCATATAGGCTGGCACATCCTGGGTAATCCAGGCGTGGGCTCCTATAAAGCTATGGGCGCCGACACTGCAGTATTGATGCAAGCTGGAGAACCCCGAAATAATTGCCCAATCACCCACTTCGACGTGACCGGCCAGAGCAGCATTATTTACCAGGATCGTTTTATTATGAATGATTGAGTCATGGCCAATGTGAACATAAGCCATAATCAGATTCTGATTGCCGATACGGGTTTCCGAACGGTCCTGCACTGTACCCCGGTGAATAGTTACCCCTTCGCGAATAACGTTTTCATCACCGATGATGAGCCAGGTTTTTTCACCTTTGTATTTAAGATCCGGAGTATCTTCTCCAATACTGCAAAACTGCAAAATACGGTTGTTTTTGCCAATACGGGTGGGGCCTTTGAGAACGTTATGCGGACCAATAACAGTACCGGAACCAATTTCAACCTCGGGGCCAATAATAGTAAAGGGGCCAATCTCTGCGTCATCTGCTATCACAGCGGCAGGATCAACCACTGCGCGGGGGTCAATCATGGAGTAACTCTTTTTTAATAACTTGACTTCGACTTAGGCCGTCGAAGGCTATTTAATAATTCTAACTATCAACAATAGCGCAGGTGAGCTCTGCCGATACGGCAAGTTCATCCTCGACCAGCGCTCTCACATCAAACTTCCATATGTGGCGCTTACGAGTAATCACTCTGGATTCCAATATCAATTGATCGCCCGGAACAACACGTCTCTTAAATCGGACTTTGTCGATTCCGGCAAACAGGTAAAGAAAACCATCTTCCGGCTTCATATCAACCGTTTTGAAACCCAGAACACCAGATATCTGCGCCAGTGCTTCAATTATGACCACACCTGGCAGAATCGGATTATTCGGGAAATGCCCCTGAAACATTTGTTCGTTATAGGTAACGTTTTTGTATCCGCGGACAAATTCACCCTCTTCGAGCTCGGTAACCCTATCCACAAACAACATCGGATAACGGTGCGGCAGATATCGTTGTATTTCAATAACATCCATTAGTTTTTGACCTTGTAATTATTTTCTTTTTCCAGCGCAGTAACTCTATCCGCCAGTTTTTCAATTTGTCTCAGGCGCACCGTATTGCGACGCCAGTCTTTCAGTGGCATAGCGGGCATACCTGATGCATAAGCGCCGCTTTTCAATGACCGCGTGACCATGCTGTTACCATTGAGGTGGACATTATCCTCTATCACCACGTGCCCTGTAATTGCGGCCTGACCGCCCATAGTACAGTTCTTGCCAATCACCGTACTACCGGCAATGCCTATCTGTCCCGCAAGGGCTGTATGGTCTCCGATTTCGACGTTATGGGCAATCAATACCAGATCATCAATGATTACGCCTGAACCGATAATGGTGTCATCCAGGGCTCCGCGAGCAATACTTACGTTAGCACCGATATCCACTCTATCACCAATAAGCACTCTACCCAGTTGATGAATTTTCACCCAGCCATTATCTGATGGGGCAAAACCAAAGCCGTCCGAGCCGATAACCGTACCGCTGTTTATCCGGCAGTCATTCCCGATTAACACTTCATGGTAGATGGTCACGTTAGGGAAAAGCTGGCAATTTGTTCCCAGTTCCGAACCCCTACCGATAAAACAACCCGGGCCGATAACAGTACCGCCCCCTATCTTTGCACCCGCTTCTACAACTGTGTAAGGACCGATATGTACAGATTCACCGATCTCTGCATCCGGCGAAATACACGCCAGTTCAGAGACAGACGCAGGGCTGGGTTGTGGCTGTGCAAAAAGCCTGGTTAGCAAGGCGTAAGCTAGATAAGGCTGTGGATGAACCAGCAGCGATAACCTCTCCGTGGGCTGCAGAAGCCCCGGCGGGCAAATTAAAACGCCAGCCGAACTCTGGCTGGCGAGTTTGAGATATTTTGCAGAGGTAACAAAGCTTATATCGGTTGCCTCGGCACTGGCCAAAGAAGCCAAGCCCGAAACGACAAAATCCGAAGAACCGCCGACTAATTCCGCATCAATATAGGCGGCAATCTCTGCGAGTGAAAATCCACAGCCCTGCTCACCCATATTGGCTACTTACTGCGACAGTTTCGCAGCTAAAAGCGCGGTAATATTGTGCGACTCATCGGCGTCATAAACGGCGGTTTCGCGCAAAAGCAGGGAAATGCCCTCTTCTTCAATAATTTCTTCCAGTGCCGCCAGTGCTGCATCGTTCATTGCGGTAATAATTTCCCCAATAACACGTTCGCGCTCAGACTGGATCTTTTGAGTGGTTAACTGAAGATCGGCATCCTTGAACTGACGAGTTCGGGTGTACTGGGCAAAACGCTCATCGTTCCAGCCGCTCGACTCAGCACGTGCCTGACTATCAAGACTGGCAATATCCGACTGCAAACTGCGAGCAACCGCAACCAACTCGGAAAATTCAGGGTCTGCTGCAAGGCTTTCAAGCTGCTGCTGGCCATAAGCGCTGTTTAATATACCCGCTTGAATATCAACCACTGCAATTTTCTGAGCCAGGGTTGCCGATGACGCCAAAGTTGCACATGCCACAAGCGCCGCGAGTAAATATGGTTTTATCACGTTATATCTCCAAGTTATTTAAAATGTTTGTCCCAGAGTGAATTGGAACATTTCTCTGTCTTCGAATTGTCCTGCATTTATTGGTCGGCCGAAACTGAAAG
Organism: Pseudomonadales bacterium; assembly: GCA_041595415.1. GTDB lineage: Bacteria > Pseudomonadota > Gammaproteobacteria > Pseudomonadales > GM7GCV1 > JABJGI01. The sequence continues at coordinate 5,766 of JBFHKI010000007.1, forward strand.
ACATGGGGCCAAATCCACTGATCCATGTCACACCAATACCAACAGAATAGCGTAACTCCGACAGGCTTGGCTCGTAGCAATTTAATTGAATAGTCTCCGTTTCGCCAGTGGCATCTGGTGTACAGTCCGTGTCAAAGACATTTCCCGCATCAAAATACAGCGAGGCCTGTACCGAGCGAGAATCAGGCAAAAACGGGGTCGGCAAGAGGACAGCCGCGCCAAACAAGGCCTTGACGTTACCACCTATTGGATTCGGCTCAGAATCATAAGAGGAAGTTCCAGACTCACGGGGGCCAAGTTGGTTTGTTTCAAACCCGCGAACCGAACCGATACCACCGGCGTAAAAATTCTCGAAAAAAGGCATGCGCTCGGTAGTACCGAAAGCCTCACCATAACCTAACTCGGACGACAGCTTGAGTTTAAAGTCTTTATAGATGGGAAAATATGCCTCGGCATTGAGCGTCAACTTGTAGTAGTCGATATCACTACCTGGTGCCGTCATCTCAAATGACAGGGATTGTGAACTACCGGCGTTGGGCAATATGCCCCTGTTCAGGGTCGAGCGACCAATGGTTGTGTCGAACTTGAACATGTTGTACTGGGCTTCGCCATCTGGAGCCAGAACGCTAATTTCGTTCGAAGCGTAAGAGCCGGTCGTCAGATCCAATTGCTCATATCCGAGGCCATAGCGAATATAGGAGATCTCTGAAAGTGGGTAACCAAAATTCAAACCCAGGCCGAGAATATCCGTGGTATAAGTCGAGATATTAATCTCGCCATAGTCTGTGGCACGCGAATAGATAGAGAAACCGGCCGACACCCCTTCCGGAGTAAAGTAAGGGTTGGTATAACTCAGACTGTAGCTGTCCTGATAGGTAGATTTGTTGATACCTACTCCGAGCGCATTACCGGTTCCGAGGAAATTATTTTCCTGAATATTAAAACCGAGCAAAAACCCCGAGTATTCGGCATAACCTAAACTGGCACTGATGGAACCTGAAGCCTGTTCATCCACTGTATAGATAACATCTATCTGGTCCGAGGTGCCGGCAACGGGCGGTGTCTCGGTGGTTACTTCACTAAAGAAACCGAGACGGTCAAGGCGGGTTTTGCCCAATTCAATCAACTGGTCCGAGGCGGAAGCAGACTCCATTTGCCGCATTTCACGGCGAAGCACTTCATCGTCGGTACGCAAATTGCCACGGAACTCAACACGCCGTACGTAAACCCTTTGATTTGGATCGATAAAAAACTTCAGGTTAACTTCCCCGCTACCGGGTTCAAAATCGGGGATATCCTGCACTTCGGCAAAGGTGTAGCCCTCATTGCCCAATCGTCGAACTAGAAGGTCTTTTGTGGCCGTTACTGCCGCCTGGGAGTAAATCTGGCCAGGACGGACTAACAGATAACGCGACATCTCCGCTTCGGGGACAACCATCTCGCCCAAAAAGCCCACCTCGGATATCCGATAGACAGCGCCCTCATTAATGCTGATGGTAATAAAAACCGATCTTTTATCCGGGCTTATGGCAATTTGCGAAGAACGTATACCAAATTCGAAATAACCCTGGTCGCGATAAAAAGCTTCGAGCCGTTCAAGATCTCCGGTCAGTTTTTCACGAGAGTAACGGTTTTTCTTGTCTATCCAAGACAGCCAATCGGTGTCCTCCAATTCAAACAGGTCAAGCAATTCATCGTCATCGTAGATTTCATTGCCAATAATTGTGATTTTTTCAATGGCCGCTTTTTGCCCTTCATCCACGTTCAGGCGCAACCCCACACGGTTGCGTGGCAATTCGACAATTTCGGTTTCCACTTGAGAGCCATAATGTCCCTGCGCAACATACTCCTGCGCCAAAGAACGTGAAACAGCTTCGAGAGTTGCGGGTTGCAAGATCTGCCCTTCAAACAGTCCGGCATCGGACATGGATTCCAACAGTTGCTCGCTCTCGATAATTTTGTTGCCTTCAATCTCTATCCAGGCAATTGCCGGCCGCTCTGTAACACGCACCACAAGAACATTTTCGTCACGTTCGACGCGAATATCGGTAAAAAAGCCTGTGGCAAACAGTGACCGGATTGAATCCTGTATCACCACTTCATCAACCAGGTCTCCTACCCGAGCGGGCATTGCCGCAAAAACCGATCCGGACGAGACTCGCTGGATACCCTCGATGCGTATATCTTCGATTACGAAGCTTTGTTGCGCCAGCAAAGGCATGGCAATAAAAATCAGGATACCAACTAGAATTTTTTTCATTATTACTACTTTTAGGTCAGACGCGCGACGTTACAGGCGCCCGAAATCATTGTAAAGAGCGAGGATCATGACGCTGAACAAGACGGCCATACCGAATCGAATTGCAACGCCCTGTACCCACTGATTTAACGGTGAACCTTTAACTGCTTCAATCACATAAAACAATAAATGGCCACCATCGAGAACCGGTATTGGCAGCAGATTTACCACTCCCAACATAACGCTTAATCCGGCAACAAACATAAAGAAAGACTGCCAACCGGCATCAGCCGAAGCTCCGGCATATTTCGCGATAGAAATAGGTCCACCCAGATTCTTGGTAGATATTTGACCGGTAATCAGCTTCTTTAATGAATCCAGAATCAAACCCGCGGTTGCACCGGTTTGATTTATGCCCTGAGCAAATGCGCCAACTAGGGAAAACTCTATATCTCTTTTTAAATCGGCTGGCCATTCAGAAGCGGCTGCTATCACCCCTATCCGACCTACATTTTGCCCCTCAGCCAATACCGGTTCGGGACTAATACTAATTTGTAGTTCTGTAGCATCGCGCTCTACAAGGACATCCAGTTCAATACCGGGGCGATCAGCAACGTAATCGCGCCACTGTTGCCAGGAATCGATTTGAATTCCGTCGACAGCAATAACCCTGTCTCCGGCCTGAAAGCCAGCGGCCTCCGCAGCACCTGATGCGACGACCTCACCAAAAACCGCTTCCAGAGGTGGTGAAAAAGGCTGCAAACCCAGAGAGCCGAGAAAGTCCGGCGACTCGGTATCCGCCTGCCAGGATTGAATAGGTATGCTGATCTCACTGCCCTGGGAAGAGCTGCCATAACGCCGAACCACCATGTCCAGCTCACCCGTCTCACCAATACGCCGCACAAATTGGTCAAAAGCTTCGCGCCATGTATCAACAACAGCTCCGTCGACACTGAGTATTTCATAAGCCGGATCCTGCGGGCCCGCCAGCAAACCGGCCTGATGGGCCGGAGACCCCTCTTGTACCGAACCGATCAGGGGTAAATAACCAGTCATTCCACCCATAAAGACAGCCCAGTAAAACAAAATCGCCAAAAGAAAGTTGGCAATGGGGCCAGCACTGACTATAGCCATACGCTGCCAAACTTTTTTGTGGCTAAAGCTGTATTGCTCCTGTTCAGGGCTTATTTCATCCTCTTGACCTTCGCCAAACATTTTGACGTATCCGCCCAGAGGAATGGGGGCAAGTGCAAACTCAGTTTCATTCCAGTTAAAGCGCAAAAAAGGCTTACCAAAACCGATAGAAAATCGATGTACCCGGACGCCACATTTACGTGCGACCCAATAATGGCCGAACTCGTGCACCGTCACCAAAATGAAAAGCGCAACAATGGCAAAACAGATAGCACTAATTATTTGCATCGAACATCTCTTGTAGATGAATTAAAGCCTGTTGGCGGGCTTTGCCGTCCAACTCTATGACTTCATCGATAGTCTGGGGTTCCCTTGAGGTGGCGAAATTCAATGTCTTTTCCACCAATTCTGCTATTTCGGTTAACCGAATCTTGCCCTCGATAAATGCAGCTACAGCAATTTCGTTCGCGGCATTCAGATATAAGGGATAACTGCCACCCAGCTTAGCCGACTCTATTGCCAAGGCCAAACATCGAAAAGTTTCCAGGTCCGGCTTTTCAAATTGCAGCGCCGGTTCCGCAACTAGGTCCAAATAGGAAGTACCAGACAAAATTCGTTCCGGATAGCCTAAAGCGTTGGCAATAGGAGTACGCATATCAGGCGTGCCTAACTGCGCCAATTGTGAGCGATCATCGTATTCCACTAAGGAATGCACGCTACTTTGTGGGTGCACCAGAATCTGGATTTTTTCTACCGGCACATCAAATAACCAACGCGCTTCAATCAATTCCAGCCCCTTGTTCATCAAAGTGGCGGAATCCACACTTATTTTCTTGCCCATATCCCACTTGGGGTGTTTAAAGGCCTGTTCTGGCGTAACCCTGGCCAATTGCTCAACACTGTAACCTCTGAAAGGCCCTCCCGAAGCCGTCAAAAGAATCCGGCGGCAATTTGGATCGCGATAATCCCCTGGTGGAAGGCATTGAAAAATAGCGTTGTGCTCACTATCCAGAGGCAAGAGTTCCGCACCGGACTCCCGTACCGCGGACATAAATAACCCACCGGCACAAACAAGAACCTCTTTGTTTGCCAACAATACCCTCTTGCCGGCCTGCACCGCAGCCATAGTAGGCAAGAGACCAGCGGCGCCAACAATGCCAGCCACCACTGTCTGGGTTTCGGCTGCTTGAGCTATTTCCACTAATCCAGACTGACCGGTCAAGACTGTAATTTCTTTCGATAAATTGGCAGCATCCAATCTCTGTCGCAATTCGGCTTCAAGTCCCGGATCGGCGATTGCAATCAGATCCGGCTGGAATTCTTCCGCCTGTTCAACAAGCAACTCAAGGTTGCGATTAGCGCTCAAAGCGCCAATACGAAAACGTTCCGGATGAAGGCGAACCACGTCCAGGGTACTTTTGCCAATGGAGCCCGTGGCTCCCAATAAACAGAGACTAATCAACTTAAATCAAGGGGGAAAAAAGCAAGGTGGCGAGAACAAAATAAGGCGTCGCCGCGAGTAAACCGTCGATACGATCAAGAATACCGCCGTGACCGGGCAAAAGATCGCCACTGTCCTTCACCCCGCTGTTACGTTTAATAGCGCTTTCCAATAAATCACCCACTATGGATAAAGCACTGGAGCCGACAATCAAGACAAAGATCAGAAAATTCGAAAAACCGGAAAAATCAAAGGCCAGGGTAAACAATAGTGCAAGCAGGCTATTTGCCAGAAGACCACCGTAAGCCCCCTCGCGAGTTTTGGCGGGGCTGATTTCCGAAGCCAGTTTGTTTTTGCCAAACTTGCGACCGGCCAAAAAAGCAAAGGTATCTGCGACTGCAACCAAACCTACCAGCAACACGACACGCCATTCACCCTGCTCCAGAGATTTTAGCCAAACCAGGCCAACTGAAGTACTGAGCAAAAAGATACTGCCCACGCCTCCCAATAACCAGGTGCTGGAAAACAATGATCGGGATTTCTTGTAGAAGAAAAGCAGCGGAATCACCATAAGCCACAGGAACAAGGCAATTCCGGTTAGAACAAACAGGGAATCCGTGCTCTCTCGACCTATCCAGATGAGAAGCGAATAGACAATCAACAATGTAAAAATAAAGAGCAGTCGACTCACCGCATTAAAGTGGCACAACTGCCCCCACTCTCGGGCAGCAAAAAGCAAAAGCAAAGCTACGACAGACATAAACAGCCCTGGAAAAGGCAAGAATATGGCAAGGGAAAAAGCTATACCCGCGGCCACACCTGTAGAGACACGGGCCCACATATCAATTGATCCGCAATGCGTCAGTTGATTCGGTTGCTGATTCTGGATTAGCGCCAAATCGTCTTTGTCGTCGATAAAACTCCCGAACGGCTTTCTGGAACCAATGGATATCAAAATCCGGCCAGTAACACTGGGCAAAATATAGCTCGGCATAGGAAAGCTGCCAGAGCAAAAAATTGCTTACCCTGCTTTCGGCTCCAGTACGAATTAGCAAATCGAGTGGTGGCAAATCGCTCAGGCAGATTGCCTGCCCAAAGCGTTCTTCATCTATATCCTCAGGGGTTATCTCTCCAGCGGCAACAGCTTTGGCCATTGTTTGAGCCGCCTGAACAATATCCCACTGACCGCCGTAATCGGCGGCGATTACAAGTTTGTTGGTGCCGCCGGCTGTTTGTTGCTCTACCTGGCAAATGAGTTTATTCAGGCGATCACTGAACCGGTCACGCCGACCAATTACCCTGAGCTCTATATCATCGTCGAGCAACTGCTTGCGATAGCGCCTGAGGGAAGAAGCAAAAAGAGACATCAAACCACCAACTTCCTGCTTTGATCGCTTCCAGTTCTCGCTGCTGAAGGCAAAAACGGTAACAACTTCTATTGACTCGTCTTGAGCGGCGCGAAGTATCTCTTTGAGTCGGTCGGCTCCAGCATGGTGGCCGGAAAGGGAGGGCAAACCGCGGTCACGTGCCCATCGGTTATTGTCATCCATAATGATGGCTACATGACGAAGAACGTTGGTTTGAGTGCAAGACATAGGATTAACCAGGTAACCCTATATTTCCATCAAGTCTTCTTCTTTTTTAACCAGAGCCTTGTCTACCTCGGCTACAAAGCTATCGGTGAATTTCTGGATTTCGTCCTGCGCCCTTCTTTCATCGTCTTCACTTATTTCTTTTTCCTTCAACAAGTCCTTTAATTGTGAAAGTGCATCACGTCGGGCATTGCGTACAGATATACGTGCTGACTCAGCCTCAGCCTTGGCTTGTTTTGTGTAGTGTCGCCGGGTTTCTTCCGTTAAAGCGGGCATCGGTATACGAATAACCGTACCCGATGTTGCAGGATTCAAGCCGAGATCAGACTTCATGATGGCTTTTTCAATTTCTTGCACCATGGACTTTTCCCAGGGCGTAACAGCCAAAGTTCGGGCATCCTCTACGTTCACATTGGCAACCTGGTTGAGAGGCATATCCGAGCCGTAATAATTTACCTGGATAGCATCCAACAAACCCGGATGCGCCCGGCCGGTTCGGATACGACTGAAGTTGGTCGCCAGTGCTTCCAGAGATTTCGCCATACGCTCTTTGGTTTCTTTTTTAATCTCTTCGATCATTGCGCTTCCCCATCCGCATTATTCGCTGTTTCTTTGTTACCTGAAGTAACCAGAGTGCCTTCGGGCTCACCAACGACTATGGACAACAAGGCCCCTACCTTGGACATTCTGAATACCCTTAGAGGCATCTGGTGATCCCGACAAAGACAAATGGCCGTCAAATCCATTACACCCAGCTTGTTTTCCAGAATCTGATCGTAGCTCAGTTGATCGTAGAGTTTGGCATCGGAGTGTTTCATCGGGTCCTTGTCGTAGACACCATCAACTTTGGTTGCCTTCAACACAATATTAGCTTCAACTTCGATTGCGCGAAGACAAGCCGAAGAGTCCGTGGTAAAGAAAGGATTACCTGTACCGGCGGCAAAAATAACGACATCGCCTTGGGCCAGATATCGCATAGCCAGACGCCGGTCGTAATGCTCAACGATACCGCCAATGGGTATTGCTGACATAACGTGGCTGGTAATATTGGATCGTTCCAAAGCGTCGCGCAATGCCAAGGCATTCATAACAGTTGCCAGCATACCCATATGGTCACCGGTCACCCGGTCAAGGCCGGCCGAGCTCAGCGCCTCGCCACGGAAAAGGTTGCCGCCTCCGACAACCAATCCCAACTGCACGCCTATGCCGACAAGCTGGCCAATTTCCAGAGCCATTTTGTCGAGCACCTTGGGGTCAATTCCAAAACCTACTTCACCACTGAGTTCTTCACCGCTCAGCTTGAGAAGAATCCGCTTGTATTTGCGTTCCTTTTTCTTGTTGGAATCAACCATAGAAAGCTCTCTTAACTCGTTTAACCCTTTGATCCAGCCACTTGAGCGGCAACTTCAGCAGCAAAATCTTCCTGTTTCTTCTCTATACCTTCACCTACTTCAAAGCGGGTAAAACCGAGAATGTCAGCACCAGCCGCTTTCAGCAATTTGCCAACTGTCTGATCCGGGTCCTTCACAAAAGGCTGCTCGACAAGCGAGTTCTCAGCCAAATATTTACGCAGTCTACCCTCGACCATTTTTTCAATGATTTCAGCTGGTTTGCCCGATTCGGCGGCCTGAGCAGAAAAGATTTCTTTCTCTTTTGCAACGGCTTCCTGTGGCATTTCTTCTGGCTTGGCGACTTGTGGATTAACGGCTGCAACATGCATGGCAATATCTTTGGCCAACTCTTCATTGCCACCCTTCAGCTCGACCAATACACCGATACGGTTATTGCCATGAACGTAGGAACCCAATACGCCCTCTGAACTGATTGAGGCAAGGCGTCGAACAGTAATATTTTCACCAATTTTCTGAATCAGGGCTTCGCGATCCGCTTCAAGGCTATCGCTCATTACCTCTTCAACACTCGAGGCACCGGACTGCAAAGCATAGTCGGCAACTTTGCCAACAAAACCCAGAAAATTGTCATCGCGAGCAACAAAGTCGGTTTCAGAGTTAACTTCAACCAGAACCGCTTTTCCGGCCGATGCACGAACTGCGATAACGCCATCAGCTGCAACGCGACCCGCTTTTTTAGCCGCTTTCATACCGCTGGATTTACGCAGGTTTTCAATAGCCAGCTCACTGTCACCAGCGGCTTCAACCAACGCTTTTTTACATTCCATCATGCCAAGACCGGTGCGCTCACGCAGATCTTTTACCATTGAGGCCGTAATTACCGACATTCTATGTTCCTCTCAAATTCGAATTAAGCCTTTGCCCCTGGACAAAGGCTTTAAAGTCTATATTGCAAACTTGGCCGGATTGTGAAATCCGGCAAAATCTTACTTCTCTGCTTCTGGAGCCGCTTCTTCAGCTGCTGGCGCTTCAGCGACAACTTCTTCAGTTTCTGCTTCTGCTGCAACTACTTCTTCCACTTCAACAAATTCGTCTTTGGAAGAAACGTGGCTACCACCGGAAATTCGTCCGGCAATAATGGCATCAGCTGCAGCCGTTACGTAAAGCTTGATAGCGCGGATAGCATCGTCATTTCCTGGAATGACAAAATCAACACCGTCAGGATCGGAGTTGGTATCCACGATACCTATAACAGGAATACCCAGCTTGTTGGCTTCATTGATCGCGATACGCTCATGATCTACATCCACAACAAAGATGGCATCAGGCAAACCGCCCATATCTTTGATACCGCCAATAGAAAGCTCCAGCTTCTCCATTTTGCGCTGGCGCATCAGAGCTTCTTTTTTGGTCAGTTTTGCCAGAGTTCCGTCAGCTGTTTGCTGCTCAAGATCACGTAACACACGAATAGAGGCACGGATGGTTTTGTAGTTGGTCAACATACCGCCTAACCAGCGATGGCTGACATAAGGCATACCGGCCCGCTCGGCCTGCTCTTTGATTATTTTGCTGGCAGCTCTTTTGGTGCCGACAAAAAGAATTTTGTTGTTGTTATTGGCGAGCTGCTGCAGATAGGCCAATGCTTCATTAAAAGCTGGCAGAGTATGCTCAAGGTTGATGATATGAATTTTATTTCTGGGCCCGAAGATAAAGGGCGCCATTTTGGGGTTCCAAAAACGGGTTTGGTGGCCGAAATGCACACCCGCCTGCAACATGTCACGCATGCTTACACTAGTCATATTTGCTCCAAATTATGGGTTAGGCCTCTGCGAATCCCCTTCCACTAACTCTCCGGTTTGATCCGGTGAGCACCCGGTAAAAGGTGTCGAAACGCATGAGTCGTTAAGTTAAATAAAAACGCCGCTTATGCAGCGGCGCGCTTTATACCATATCCCCTTCGCGGGATAAAGCGCCGAAGGCGCTAAAGACCTTATATAAGCCGTACGGAGATAACCCCCTCTACCGCGGCAATCGAGTCCACAAGTTGCTGTTCAACGCTACCGTCAACATCGATGATGTTATAGGCAAGATCATTGCGACTGCGATTAAGCATATCTACAACGTTCAGATTGGCATCAGCCAGTACCGCCAACACACTGCCCAAAACCTTGGGCACATTGTCGTTAGCAAAGGTAATTCTGGCTCCACCGTTTCTCGCCATGGAAGCCGCCGGGAAATTTACCGAGTTTTTGATATTACCGTTTTCAAGATAATCCATCAGCTGGTCGGCAGCCATCACCGCGCAGTTTTCTTCCGCTTCAGCTGTGCTGGCGCCAATATGAGGCATAGGAATCACATCCAGACGCTTCGCCAAAGACAGGGTTGGAAAGTCGGTTACAAAGCGGTGCAACTTGCCAGAATCCAGTGCCTCGATAACCGCGGACTCGTCAACTATTTGCTGTCGTGCAAAATTCAACAAAACCGCCCCTGTTTTACAATGCGCCAACTTCTCGGCATTGATCATATTCACCGTGGCAGGAATAGCGGGCACGTGCAGGGTTATAAAGTCAGCGCGGGCCATCAAGGCTTCGATTGACTCCATTTTTTTAACCCGACGCGACAATTTCCAGGCCGCCTCTACCGAAATAGCCGGGTCAAAACCCACAACATTCATGCCCAGCTCAACAGCCACATTGGCGACAAGGGCACCTATTGCACCCAAGCCGATCACACCCAGAGTCTTACCCTGAATCTCCGAACCGGCAAAACGTTTCTTTTCCTGCTCGAGCAATTTGGCCAACTCAGCCTCGTCGCTAACACCTTCGATATTGCGAACGAAGTCCACGCCACCCGCGATATCACGGCAGGACATCAACATGCCGGTAATGACCAATTCTTTTACGGCATTGGCGTTGGCACCGGGAGTATTGAAAACCACAATACCTTTGGCACTGTAGTCATCTACCGGAACGTTGTTTACCCCGGCTCCGGCGCGAGCTACCGCCACCAGCGACTCGGGCACCTCTTGCCCGTGCAACTTGTGACTGCGGAGAATGAAGGCATCCGCGGATTCAACATCGGAACCAACCTCGTAACTATCCGCCGGGAACCGTGATAGACCTTTGTCAGAAATTGCGTTGTAGGTTTGTATTTTATACATGAATAATTTTTATCTCCGGTCGAAATTAATAGCTGGGGGCTTAACCCCAATGTCATGAACCCCTAAGACTTCACCTCGGCAAAAGCCCAATCCAACCAGGGAAGCAGCGCTTCCAGATCTGTGGACTCAATCGTTGCCCCACACCATATACGCAGACCCGCAGGAGCATCACGGTAGGCATCAATATCATAGGCAACCTGCTCCGCCTCGAGCAGCTTAACCATTTCTTTAACCTGAGCAGCTTCCAGATCCAGACTGAAGCAAACACTGGTATTTGACCGGATAGTTTCATCCGCCGCCAAAAACTCAATCCAGTCACGGGATTCAACGAAAGCCTCCATCACGGCCAGGTTTTTACGGGAGCGCGCAATAGTTGCCGGCAAGCCACCAATGGACTCAACCCACTTCAGCGCATCCAGATAGTCTTCTACGCAAAGCATTGAAGGTGTATTGATAGTGGCCCCTTTGAATATGCCTTCGTTCAGCTTGCCACCGGAAGTAAGACGAAAAACCTTGGGCATGGGCCATGCCGGACTGTGATTTTCCAGCCGTTCTACTGCTCGAGGACTGAGAATCAACACACCATGCGCGCCTTCTCCGCCCAAAACTTTTTGCCAGCTGTAGGTGCACACATCAATTTTTGACCAATCCACATCCATGGCAAAAACACCCGAAGTAGCATCGCAAAGGGTCAAACCTTCCCGATCGTCAGCAATCCAATCCAGGTTTGGCACCCTGACTCCGGAAGTTGTGCCATTGAGGGTGAAGATAATGTCTTTTTGACTATCGGCCTGACTGAGATCGGGCAACTGTCCATATTCGGCACTGTGAACTTCCACCTGATCCAGCTTTAATTGTTTAAGTACGTCTGTAACCCAACCGGAACCAAAAGATTCCCAGGCAAACATATCTATGGCTTTGGGACCCAAAAGAGACCACATAGCCATTTCAAAAGCACCGGTATCGGAACCTGGCACAATGCCGAGTCGGTACCCATCCGGAAGCTGCAGCAGGCTTTTTGACAGATCTATGGCTTCGGCCAGCACCGCTTTACCCAAAGCGCTTCTATGGGATCTGCCCAGACAACTTTGATCGAGGGATGCCAGGTTGTAACCGGGGCGTTTGGAACACGGGCCTGAAGAGAAATTCGGATTAACGGGCTTTACAGCAGGTTTCATAGAAATAGCCTGATAAATGGCAGTAGCTCGAATTGACCTCAAAGGGGATCGACCCGAGTCTTTTGTGGACAACACAATGGCTAAATGGAAAGTCTAGCCACCCTGAAAAAAGGCCGGAATTGTACTCCCGTTTTTTGGCTATTGCACCATCCAGAACACCAGCAATTTTCACCCACCCCCAAGACAGGAAAGCCAATGTAATAATCCCTGGTAATTTTGTTGAACATTAGATCCGCGAAGTCTGCCCGACCGACACAAAAAATGTACAATACGCAGCTTTTCAAAGATGCAGTATCTCTACTTTATATGTCCATCATCCTAAAATCGCCAGAAGAGTTCGAAAAAATGCGAGTGGCAGGCCGTCTCGCAGCCGAAGTTCTGGAAATGATCGAACCACATGTCGTTGCGGGTATCTCAACTGGCGAGCTGGATCGTATATGCCACAACTATATTGTTGAACAGCAGAAAGCCATTCCAGCCCCTCTAAACTACCGGGGCTTCCCGAAATCCATTTGCACATCTATCAATCAGGTAGTCTGTCACGGCATTCCGGATGATAAACGCGTTCTCAAAAATGGCGATATCCTCAATATCGATATCACGGTTATAAAGGATGGTTACCACGGTGATACCAGCAATATGTTCTTTATTGGCGATGTGCCCTCCCACGCCAAACGCCTGTGCAAGGTCACTCAGGAATGCCTTTATGCCGCAATAAAACTGGTCAAACCCGGCGCAACCCTTGGCGATATTGGCGCGGTTATTCAGAACCACGCTGAAGCCAACTACTACTCCGTCGTTCGTGACTACTGTGGACATGGAATCGGCAAGATCTTCCACGAAGACCCTCAAGTGCTGCACTATGGTAAAGCCGGAACCGGCCTGGTTTTGAAGCCCGGCATGACCTTTACCATCGAACCCATGATCAATGCCGGCTCCTATCACACCAAGGTCAAGCCGGATGAGTGGACCGTGGTAACCAAAGACGGACGACTGTCAGCCCAGTACGAGCACACCATGGGTGTAACCGCTGACGGCGTAGAAGTATTCACTGCCAGATCTGACGAATCCCTTTGATAGGCCTCAAAAAAACATACCGCTTTGTCCGACCCGGATTTAACGAGCTGAGCTTTTTTGCGGAGGAACGTTTTGCCAAAGCTTTGCAGAACTGCCCTCCCAGCAAAAGGGTGGGCCTGTTTCGTGCCACCCTGGAAGCGGCAGACCAACATCTGTACAACCGTTTCAGAGAGGGAGAGAACGTTATCCGGCTGACTCAGGATCGCGCCGCCTTTATGGACAGAGTGATTTTTTACGCCTGGTCACTGTTTGACTGGGACAAAAATATCAGCCTGCTTGCTGTTGGCGGATACGGCCGTTCGGAAATGTACCCACAATCCGATATCGATTTGCTGATACTGACCCGCAAGGATAACCACAGCAGCTACCGGGACTCTATTCAAGGTTTTACTACCCTGCTCTGGGATTTACAGCTAAAGATCGGCCACAGTGTCCGAACGCCAAAACAATGCGCCCAGATAGCCAAAACTGACGTCACCGTATTAACCAACTTGATGGAATGCCGAACCATAGTAGGCGACGATGAGTTACGGGTGGAAATGAACCGGCAAATTGGCCCCGATAAGATCTGGCCACCGGAGAGTTTCTATCAAGCCAAGCGGGAAGAACAACAAAAGCGCCATGCCCGCCACGGTATTGTGGAATACGATATGGAGCCAAACGCCAAGGAATCTCCCGGCGGATTGCGCGACATACAGACTATCAGCTGGATTGCGCGTCGCATTTACGGTGTTTCTTCCATAGAAAAGCTGGCTGGCAAAGGTCTATACACTGAGGAAGAATACATAAGCCTGTCGGCTGCCCAGCGCTTTTTGGCCAAGGTACGTTTTGGACTGCATATGATCACGGGCAAACCCATGGATCAACTACAGTTCGCCTACCAGAGACAACTCGCCGAAATGTTTGGCTATCACGACACCCCACAACGAATGGCTGTGGAAGTCTTTATGCAAGATTACTACCGGACGGTAACGACTATCCGCGAAATAAGCGATGTCTTGTTGCAGGTATTGTCAGAAAATCTTGACAACTCTCCAGAAGAAAACCGAAGTATTGTCAACGAACGCTTCCATATTCGGGGCGGCTATCTGGAAGCCTCAGACCCCAAAGTCTTTAGCGAAACCCCTTCGGCCCTGCTGGAAATTTTTGTCATACTGTCCAACGACAAAAAAATTCTGGGCATTCACGCTTCAACCATTCGTTTGCTTCGTGAGTACGGACCTCTTATCGATGATAATTTCCGTGCTCAGGAGAGAAACAAACAACTCTTTCTGGAACTGCTACGCTCGCCGGACAACCTTTCCGTACCCTTACAAAAGATGGCCCGGTACGGCATATTGGGACGTTATCTTCCCGAGTTTGGCGCCATAGTCGGTCTGCCGCAGCACGACTTGTTCCATATCTATCCGGTAGATGTACATACCCTGAACGTGGTGCGCAATATCCGCCATTTCGGACTGGCCGAAGCAGCAGAAAAATCGCCAATTTCAGCTTATGTTTACAGCACCTTGCGCAAACCCGAATTACTGGTAATCGCAGGTTTGTACCACGACATTGCCAAAGGTCGTGGAGGGGATCATTCCGAGCTCGGAGCCGAAGATGTACGCAAGTTTGCCGAGTCACACGGCTACAAACCCCGCGAAGTAAAACTGATGATGTGGCTGGTGGAAAACCATCTGCTGATGTCACGAATTTCCCAGCGCGAGGATATTTCCGACCCAAATGTTATAAGCCGTTTTGCTCGTCATGTCGGCGAGGAAACCAAGCTGAACCTGCTCTATGCACTTACAGTCGCCGACATTACCGCCACCAATCCAACACTCTGGAATAATTGGCGAGCATCTTTGATGCGTCAGCTCTATATGGAAACGCGCAAAGCCCTGCGACTGGGCATCGAGAATTCTGCCGACCGTCAGGAATTGATTGCCGACACCAGAGAAACCGCGCTCGCACTGCTCAAGAAAAAGGGTATTGAAGCCGAGGCAGCAGAAAAAATCTGGCGTGATTCAAGTAACGAATACTTCCTCAAGGAAACTCCTGAAGACATTGCCTGGCATACCGAACTCGCCAGCAGACACGCCAATATTGACGAACCTATCGTTATTATCCGCCCCTATATTGCCAATCGCCGCGAGCGAGCCACCATGATTTTGGTCCGTGCCAAACAATCGCCTTCAATTTTTGCCGCTGTAGCGACGGCTATAGATCAGGCTGGACTGAATATTCAGGATGCCAGAATTTACGACAATGGAGAAACAACCCTGAGTTGTTTCTATATCCTGAACGAAGCCTCACTGCCCCTGGGCAACGATTCCGGTCGCTTGGACCGGCTGGAAAAATCTGTTCGCGATGAACTGACCATTATTGATAACTATCACGAAGTTATCGGTGCTCGAACCAAGCGCACTTTAAGACAATTCCCGGTTCGCACCCGCGCTACCCTTATGGAAGATCGGAAATACACACAGCTTGAGGTTGTAACCGCTGATCGTCCCGGCTTGCTGGCGGTTATTGGACAAATATTTGTCGAGCTCGATATCAGTCTTCACAGCGCACGAATCACCACTCTGGGCGAGCGCGTCGAAGATATTTTTATTATCTCAACCGCCGACAGTAAACCGCTCTCGGATCCCAGTTTGAGAAGTAAATTAATCCAGCGCATATGCGAAACCATCGATCAAAAGGTTGAAGCCATTGCCTCTTGAGCAAACCAACTGAAATA
This sequence comes from Pseudomonadales bacterium, assembly GCA_041595415.1. Classification (GTDB taxonomy): domain Bacteria; phylum Pseudomonadota; class Gammaproteobacteria; order Pseudomonadales; family GM7GCV1; genus JABJGI01. The sequence goes on from JBFHKI010000007.1 coordinate 21,661, forward strand.
TGCCTCTCAATTCTCGACTCGACTTACTGAAACCCTACCCCTTTAGCCGCCTTGAAAGCCTGCTGTGCGACTCGGAAACCAACCCGAACCTCAAGTTTCTCAGTCTGGCTATTGGCGAACCAAAACATTCAGCCGCAGCTCCTGCAGTAGAAGCGATTTGCAACTCCCTGGACGAACTGGAGCGCTATCCTCCTACGGCCGGCAGTCTGGATTTGCGAGAAGTGATCGCCGACTGGGCCAACACACGTTTTGAACTCAGCAGTTGTCCACTTTCTGCCGCCAGCCATATATTGCCAGTTAACGGCACCAGAGAAGCCTTGTTTGCTATAGCCCAGGTCGCCACCGATCCGGCAAGCCCAGGGAGGACTGTGGCCATGCCTAATCCCTTCTACCAAATATATGAGGGTGCCGCTCTACTTGCCGGTAAACAGCCCCTCTATCTGAACTGCCTGCCAGAGCATAATATGCAACCGGACTGGTACGGAATCAGTGAAGAGCAGTGGCGCAGTATGGAAATGCTCTATATCTGCTCTCCCGGCAACCCATCCGGAACCTACATTGACCTGAAAGATATGCAGTTCCTGATCGAGATGGCAGACCGGCACGATTTTGTTATTGTGAGTGACGAATGCTACTCCGAACTGTATCTGGAGCCGGAAAACAAAGCGCCCAGTATTTTGCAAGCATGTAAGAATATGGGGCGGGACAATTTTTCACGCTGTCTGGCCTTTCACTCACTCTCCAAACGTTCCAATCTTCCCGGCTTACGCTCGGGTTTTGTGGCCGGTGACGCCAATATTATTGGCAAGTTCTTGCAATTCAGAACCTACCACGGCTCGGCTATGCCCGGCATAATGCAACGCGCGA
>JBFHKI010000008.1:0-21307 GCA_041595415.1 Pseudomonadales bacterium
ACTTACCAGCGCTGGTTTGACCGTGACCGTACAGCATCGCCTCTGCAAATTATCCCCATGACCGGAACTATTGCTCCGGGCTTCCGGAATGTGAACGCGGTTACCGACCCAACCAAGATCGATGAATCCATGTACGAGCTTCGTTGGTTGTCCAACGGAACTGACCGTCTGTCATGGACTGTTGGTGCGTCATATTACGATTACGTTTTTGATTCCCAGCTGTATAACCGTTACGCCATTATTGCGGACGGAGGCACTTCAAATCCTTTCCTGATTATTTCCGAGAACTCGCAAAATACTGCGGTATTTGCCAACCTGACCTACGATCTGACCGATCAGACTACCCTTTCTCTGGAAGGTCGTTACCAGTCGGAAGATATGGCCAATCTCAACACCATTACCGATGAGTATTTCACCAATACCTCAACAGCGTTTTTGCCTCGTATTGCCATTAATCACGATTTTGGCAACGGCCTGACGGCTTATGCCCAGATAGCTAAAGGTGTTAACCCCGCAGGTGTAAATGCTACGGCGGCAAGTCCTGGCATCCAGGCGGCGCATGCTCAGGCAACAGATCTTGGTTATATCAGTTGGGACCTGGAAGATGCTCTCTATTTTGATCAGGAAGAAATCCTCAACACCGAGATTGGTGTCAAGGCTGCTCTGCTGGACAACCGTCTGCAACTGTCTGCAGCCTTGTACAAAATGGATTGGAAGCACTACAACCAGATCAGCACTTTGCCATTTGATGTGGTTCAGCTGTGGGAAGACAACGGTATGGTCGGTCCAATGCCAACCTATGATACGGGTAATGCGCGGGATTACAGCTTGCGCGCCTATCTGGATTTGGGGAGCGCCAATGTCACTGGTTTTGAGGGTGAAGCCACCTATATTATCAATGAAAACTGGGATATCAGCGGTAGTTTGACCCTGTCCAATTCCGAGTTTGAAGAGCTTTGTGATGCCAGTGCGGTATCGGATTTGCGTATGACACCCACTAACACCCCTGGTGATGGTTCAGGCGTTCTTTTTGATTGCGTGGATGTGTCCGGTAACGAATTCACCCGTCAGCCCAAGGAAGCATATGCGCTGGCTACGACTTTCCGAACCGGTTTAGCCGACAGTCAGTGGGATCTATTGGCGCGCCTCGACTACCGCGTTGTTGGTGAGCAGTGGTTGGATGCTGTTAATCTGGCAGCTCTTCCAGAAAGTACGACTCTGAATGCCAGCGTCACTTTCAGCAAGGAAAACATGAAAATCCAACTGTGGGGCCGAAACCTGACTAACGACGATACACCTCGGGTTGCGGAATACGGTACCAGCTATAACGAATCCCCTTCGGGCAACCCGAATTTCAATATTCTGCCCAGAGAGCCTTCCGAGCTGGGTGTCACCTTTAGCTACGAATTTTAATTGCGGCTACGAGAGTGAACTTGATGAAAACAACGAAGTCTTTTGTGACAAACACTCCCCGAACCCGGGGAGTGTTTTCGTCCTTGCTAATTCTGATAGGACTGACTCTGGTTTCAACAACCAGCCAGGCCCATCACTCGCAATCCTATTTCTCCAAAGAGTTCTCCAAACTTGAGGGAGAAATTATCAAGCTGGACTGGCGCAACCCGCATATCCGCTTTGATTTGCTCACACGTAATGACCAGGGACAGGAGGAGATTCGCCGGATTGAAACCAATTCCATCTATTACCTCGAGCGAGCCGGTGTGACCAAAGACCGCATCAACGTCGGTGATCAGGTTGTGGTGGGCGGTTATGCCTCTATCAAGGCAGGTGGTGAGTTTCTAGCCGCCAATATGCTATTGGCCGATGGTCAAACTGCCGAGTTTATCCGTGTTGCTGTTACCGAACAGTTTAATGATCAACTGGTAGATGCCGCTGCGGAAAACAAAGGAATTTTCCGTATCTGGAGTATCCCGCAGATGAACGACCGTAAGGTGGTTACTCCTCTGAATGATTTGGGGTTGGCCAAAAAGGCGGAATTCGATTTGCTGGATAATTTTACTTCCACTTGTGAGTTGGTGGGTATGCCGAGAATTATGTGGTATCCACACCCCTATGCCTTTGAAGATCGGGGTGACACTATCTTGATGCGTACTGAAATGTATGACGCCGAACGCGTTATTCATATGAATCAGACTATGCCTGAAAACCCGGAACCATCAATTATGGGGTATTCGGTTGGTCGCTGGCAGGATGGTGATCTGGTAGTACATACCAAAGCTATTGACTGGGAATACTACGACACACAGGGGTCTCCCCAAAGCAATCAGATCGAAGTGTTTGAAAGATATAGCCTCAGTGAAGATCAGACGCGACTCGACTATCACATAGAGTCCACTGATCCGGTGTATTTCACGGATACTGCAACTATAGATGGTCACTGGTTGGCTTTAGGGGAAGAAATAAAGCCCTACGGTTGTGAAGTGTACTGATATCCTCATTAGGTTCGGATAGTTCTGCAGAGAGGCTATCCGAACCCTTTTTGTCGGTAGGGAGAATCTACCTATGGCTTTTTTTCAAAATAACCAGCGAAGCAATAAAAGCCTGATTGTGCTCTGCTTTATCCTGGCTCTTCTGCCGCAATTTGTCTTGGCGCATCATTCGCAAGCTCATTTTGATCGTGAGTACAGTGAAATCGAAGGTGAATTGATTGAGATAAAAATGCGTAATCCCCATGTGCTCTTCAGTTTGAAAACCACAGATCCGGCTACAGGAGAAGAGCGCGTTATATTGTTGGAAACCACGTCACTCTATTATCTTGAGCGCGCCGGCATCCAGCGTGACTGGTTCCAGGTGGGAGACCGTGTAAGGGTATCCGGACGGGCCTCGCAGAGGCGTCCCAACGAGTTTTTGGCATCGGAAATGATTCTGGCCGATGATCGCCATGTGTTTTTATTGGGCGATGAGGTGGAAAGCCGTTTTAGCCAAAATATCGTAGATGCGCAGGCCGAGAACAAAGGTTTGTTTCGCAGCTGGAGCATACCGCAGAACAACGAACGCCAACGCCTTACTCTCCTGACTGAAGCGGCCAAAGCTGCTCAGGCCGAATGGGATCCGGTAAACAATTATTCAACCCAGTGTGATCCCGGCGGCATGCCGCGCCTGATGTGGTATCCACATCCCTTTGAGCTTATTGATCAGGGTGAGCAAATTCTGGCGCGCTTCGAAATGTACAACGTCGAGCGCACTATCCATATGAACCGGGACAAAGCGCCAGAGGGTACAGAGCGAAGCCGATGGGGCTATTCCACTGGTCGTTGGCAGGATGAAAATACCCTGATAGTGACCACAACCCATATCAGCTGGCCTTATTACCAAGGCGGTATTCCCATGAGTGAGTCGGCGGTTGTAATCGAAGAATTTGCTCTCAGTGAAGATCAAAGTCGTCTTGATTTGCTGGTAACCACTATTGATCCGCAAAACTTTGTTGAACCCGCTACCGTAGATGCCTACTGGCTTGCTTTGGGTGAGGAGTTACAGGAGTTCATCTGCGAGGTGGATTAAGCGCTTAATTCTCCATGCGTACTGCCCAGTTCCATAAGAGCTTGGCGACTGGCAACAATTGACCCCATTACCAACAGGGCAGGGGACGGCAATTCTGCCGCTGCGACGAGCTGGGCGATGTTGTTCAGAGTGCCAATCACCAGTCGTTCATCCTTGGAAGTGCCATTGGCAATGGCCGCAAAAGGTGTGTTGGGATTTTTACCCCGTTTGATCAGTTCGGCGCAAATTTCCGGCAGGCAGCTCAGGCCCATATAAAAAACTACGGTTTGGTCTTTCTGCATGGCCAGATCAAAATTTATTTTCAGGTCGCCGTCTTTGCGGTGGCCGGTGATCAGGGTTATGGCGTGGGCGTGATCCCGATGTGTCAGTGGAATGCCTGTGCTGGCGGCACAACCAATGGCTGCGGTAATACCCGGAATCACCTGCCATTCAACGCCGGCGGCCTCCAGTTTGTCCAGTTCCTCGCCACCGCGCCCAAATACAAAAGGGTCTCCACCTTTCAGGCGTACAACTTTTTTTCCACAGCGGCCCAGAGCCACCAGCAAGTCGCAAATCTGTTCTTGCGGCAGGCTGTGCTTGTCTTTTTGTTTACCTACATAAATAAGTTCACATCCCGGAGGTGCCAGATCGATAATTTCCGGGCTAACCAGGCGGTCATAAACCAGAGTGTCGGCACTTTCGATGGCGCGCAGGGCCTTGATGGTGAGCAGCTCGGGATCGCCAGGCCCGGCACCGACCAAGCTGACTATTCCCAGCGCCCTTGGCGGTTTGGATTTGGTGTGTTTTGTCGGTAGCTCAAGAATCGTGCTCATGGTCGTTTAAGCCGCGTCGGCTCCTCGATTAAGTTGGTTCTGGTTATTGGCAAGCATTTGGTTCAGCTCCGGAACACAAGAGCCACAATTTGTGCCGCATTTAAGCTTGTTGCCCAGTTGCGCTGCACTGCGGCAGCCTTTCTGAATAGCTTGATAGATTTGTTGTTCGTAAACTTCAAAGCAGGAGCAAATCATGGCTCCGCGGTGCTCTCCTGCCTTGTCCTGTGCGGCCAGACTGATCCAGTCACCAGGTTGTGCAGGGCGTGCGATGCAAGATTCGGCAAAATCACTGCTGACCAGAGCATCGAAGCTGTCGATCAGTTGTGCAAAGCTATGGTTTATCTGGTTGTGACGGAACAGATAGGTCTTGAAGTCTTCAGATTCAAACTTCAGCTCGGCGCGTTGCATTAATTTTTGCAAGTGCTCCAGCTGTAGTGTCGAGTCGATAGCCATGTCAAAACGACAGCATTTGTCGAGATTAACCCGTGTCCAAAAAGCCGGCTTGATGTTGCAGACCAGTTGTTCGGCAAAGTCCGTATCTGTGGTGAATATTCTTGCCCAGCCCTTTAGCGCCAGGGCGCGAATCTGTACCTCAACGTTTTTGCTTTGTGGTTGGCCGGATATGGCATCGACTCGTCCGGGAATCAGAGAATCAATCCGTGCCGGGAAGGCAAACTGGTCGTTCCAGTGCATGGGTGCAAATAGTTGGCCGCGATCAATCTTGTCGGTCAGGCGTGCGACCAGGCGAACCAATCCGAGCGAATTACTGAGCTCTACCAGACCGTTTTCGGATATATGCAGAGATTTGGCATCTTCCGGGTGTATTTCCACAAAGGGCATATCAATATGACGTAACAGCCGAGCACTTTTGCCGGTGCGGGTCATGGTGTGCCATTGGTCGCGAATCCGGCCGGTATTGAGAAGATAAGTTTGTTGTTCTTTGGCAAGAGATAAGTTTTCTTCCGGCTTCGACAGAGAAACAAAATTGGCTTTTCCGGTGGGTGTAAAAAACTTTCCCTGGGTAAAAAGGCGATCAGTGCCTTCCGGATTCTCGGTGTTTACCGGCCATCGAACCGGCTTGAACTGTTGGTATTCGGCTTGGGTTATAGCGGCAAAGGCGCTGATATCAAAATCACGGCTGCCCCGGTTTTCAAAACCGGAAAGAGCAGCGTGTTCGGCAAAAATCTGGCTCGGGCTATTAAAGTTAAAGGGCTCAAAAAAGCCCATTTCTTTTGCAACGGCGCAGATGATTTCCCAGTCGTGTCTGGCCTGACCGGGCTTGGGCAGTATCGCTCTTTGTCGTGAGATGCAGCGCTCTGAATTGGTCACGGTGCCATCCTTTTCACCCCAGGTTGTGGCCGGTAACAGGATATCTGCCACAGCGGTTGTATCGGTTTTGGCCATACAGTCCGACACCACAACCAGAGGACATTTTTTCAGAGCCGCTCGAACCCGATCGGCTTCGGGCATGCTGACCACGGGATTGGTTGCCATAATCCAGATCGCTTTAATCTGACCACTCTCAACCGCATCAAACAGATCAACTGCTTTCAGTCCCGGCTGGCGGGCAACTTGGTCTGATTGCCAGAAGCGCTGCAGCCGGTCACAGTTTTCTTCTGAAAAATCCATATGGGCCGCCAGCTGGTTCGCCAGACCGCCTACCTCGCGACCTCCCATGGCATTTGGTTGGCCTGTTACCGAGAAAGGTCCGGAGCCCGGTTTGCCAATACGGCCGGTTGCCAAATGACAGTTGATAATAGCGTTGCATTTGTCGGTACCAGTAGCCGACTGGTTAATTCCCTGGGAATAGAAAGTCAGGCTCTTTTCGGTTTCAGCAAAGCAGCTATAAAACTCCTGCAGCATGTCCGGGGCAATACCGGTTTTCAGGCTGGCGAGACAGAAGTCGGTCTGGTTTGCCTCCAGGGCCTGCTGATAACCTTGGGTGTGTTGGGCGATGTAGTCTTTATCGATAAATCCGCCCGCGGCCAAATAGCTAAACAGGCCGTTAAACAACCAGGCATCCGATCCCGGTTTGATCGGTAACACCAGGTCGGCTATGTCGGCGGTTGCGGTTCGGCGTGGGTCAATTACCACCACCTTCATTTGGTCGTTACGGGCCTTGGCCGCAACAATACGTTGGTAAAGTACCGGGTGCGTCCAGGCGGCGTTGGAGCCGACCAGAACCAGTAAGTCGCATTGTTCCAAATCTTGGTAATTGCCCGGCACAGTGTCACTGCCAAAAGCTCGTTTATAGCCGGCTACAGCCGATGCCATACAGAGCCGTGAATTGGTATCCACGTTGGCACTGCCGATAAAACCCTTCATTAATTTGTTGGCAACGTAATAGTCTTCGGTCAGCAATTGGCCGGATAAATAAAAAGCCACCGAGTCAGGTCCGTGCTCGGCGATAGTTTGCATAAAGCCCTGGGCAACCCGCTCGATAGCTTCCGGCCAGCTGGCCTCTCTGTCACCGATAAAAGGCGCAAGGAGTCGACCCTCCATGGAGAGTGTTTCATGGAGGGCCGACCCCTTTACACACAGGAGACCTTTGTTTGCCGGATGGGAGCGGCTGCCGCTGACGGCGATGATCTGGTTGTCGACAACCTTTGCCTTGACGCCACAACCGACGCCGCAATAGGGGCAGGTAGTTTTGTTGGCTGTCGACACAGTCTTTATTCTCCAGCTTGGGGGTGTAGCCAGACGCCCGTCTGATCCAGGCTGACCTGAAAGGTAGGGACGCTGACTTGCGGATCTTCCAGGCAGTTGCCGGTACGCAAATCAAAATGCTGTTTATAAAGGGGAGATGCCACCACAGGTACGCCGTCGATATCGCCGACCAAGCCGCGGCTTAAAACCTCGGCTTGGCCGATGGGATCCCAGTTGGCGATGGCATATATGGACGGTTCCTGGTCCGGCAGATAAAAGAGGGCAATTTGCTGATCTTGCCAGAGGGCACAAACTCCGGAGTAGGCGACCAGATCATCCAGATTGCAGATCTGCTCTGAGGTGCTTTGTTTTGCTGCGTTCATCATAGGTAAGCCTGTTGGATCAAGCGGATTTGGCGAGAATGGTGAGTTTTTCTTCCGTAGTGGCCGGACGCTTCTGGCCGCGCTCGCGAACGAAAACCTGGCTCTTGTCCTCGGCATCGGCATTGACGAACTGGCGAAAGCGTTTCAGCTTTTCCGGATCTTCGATGGTGGTTTTCCATTCGCATTGATAGGTGCCCACCACGTTGTTCATCTGTGCTTCCAGCTCGGCAGCCAGCCCCAGAGAGTCCTGGATAATTACTTCTTGCAGGTATTCCAATCCCCCCTCGAGGTTTTCTCGCCAGACGCTGGTACGTTGCAAGCGGTCGGCAGTACGAACGTAGAACATCAGGAAGCGGTCGATATATTTAATCAGGGTGGCGTCGTCCAGATCGGTGGCAAAGAGTTCGGCATGGCGCGGTTTCATACCACCGTTGCCACAGACGTACATATTCCAGCCATTCTCTGTGGCGATTACGCCGATGTCCTTACTCTGCGCTTCGGCACACTCGCGGGTGCAACCGGAGACGGCGAACTTCAGTTTGTGTGGTGAGCGCAATCCTTTATAGCGATTCTCGATATCCAGTGCCATCTTCACCGAATCCTGTACTCCGTAGCGGCACCAGGTACTGCCTACGCAGGATTTAACCGTGCGTACCGATTTGCCGTAAGCGTGTCCCGTTTCAAATCCGGCATCGACCAGCTCAGCCCAGATATCCGGCAGCTGGTGTTTTTTTGCACCGAACAGGTCGATGCGTTGACCGCCGGTAATCTTGGTGTAAAGGTCGTATTTTTTACCTACCTCACCAAGAACGATAAGTTTTTCTGGCGTGATTTCACCGCCAGCTATACGAGGTACGACGGAATAGGTGCCGTCCTTTTGCATATTGGCAAGAAAGGTATCGTTGGTGTCCTGTAGGCCGACGTGCTCGTTTTTGAGAACGTAATCGTTCCACAGGGAGGCAAATATCGAAGCGGCGGTCGGTTTGCATATATCGCAGCCCAATCCCTTGCCATGTTTTTCTATCAAGTCCTGAAAGGTTTTTATTTCACCCACCTGGCAAAGGTGGAAGATTTCCTGACGGGTGTAGGGAAAGTGTTCACAGATGGACTTGTTGACCTCCATTCCGCGTTCGGAAAATTCATGGTCGACGATAGATTTCAACAAGGCCGCGCAGCCGCCGCAGCCAGTACTCGCGGCGGTTTCCGATTTCACGTCGCCCAGAGAACAGCAACCGCCTTCGATGGCCTGAACAATATCGCCTTTGGAAACGTTGTGGCAGGAACAGATAGTCGCCGCGGCGGGTAGAGCGGCTGGCCCCAAGCCAACGGGTGCGGTGCCATCCGATTGCGGAATAATCAGCGATTCCGGTTCGGGCGGCAGATCAATCTCATTCAGGTAATACTGCAAAAAAGTGTCGTAATCCGAACAGTCACCCACCAGAACTGCACCCAACAGTTTTTTGCTGTCGGCCGTGGTAATCAGGCGTTTATAAACTTCGTTGCGTTCATCGCTAAAGGTGTAGGCAATGGATCCCTCGGTTCGGCCATGGGTATCCCCAACTGAGCCGACATCCACACCCAGAAGTTTAAGCTTGGTGCTCATATCCGCACCGGTAAAAGATATTTTGTTCTCACCCAGTTGGCTGACGGCGGCCTCGGCCATACGGTAGCCTGGTGCTACCAGACCAAAGATACGGTTGCCCAGCAAGGCGCATTCGCCGATGGCGTAAATATCCGAGTCACTGGTGCGGCAGTGGTGGTCGATTTCGATACCTCCGCGCTCCCCTACCTGCAGCCCGCAATCTCTGGCCAGCTGGTCATAGGGGCGAATGCCGGCGGAGAAAACGATCATATCGGTGAAAAGCTCGGAACCGTCCGCAAATGCCATGCGCATGCGGGCCGGGTCTTCCGCACCGGCCTGTTCAATTTGTTGTGTGGCTTTGCTGGTGTGAATCTGTACGCCCAATGCTTCGATCTTGCGGCGCAACATTTGGCTGCCCCCGTTGTCCAGTTGAACACCCATCAAACCGGGAGCAAATTCCACTACATGGGTTTCCAGTCCGAGGTTTTGCAAAGCATTGGCGCATTCCAGCCCCAGCAGTCCGCCGCCTACTACTACACCCACTTTTGAGTCTCTGGCTTCGGCGCGAATTTCGCCCAGATCATCTATGGTGCGATAGGTAAGACAACCCTTGAGTTCTTTGCCGGGAATAGGGGGTACAAAGGGATAAGAGCCGGTGGCCAGAACCAGTTTGTCGTACGCAAAACTGCGGCCCGACTCGGTAATTACAGACTTTGTTTCACGGTCGATTTTTACCACCATATCGCCGAAATGTGCTGTTACACCCATTTTTTGGTAGTCGTCACGGGTCACCAGAGCCAACTCCTGCGGGTCCTTGCCGGAGAATACTTCCGACAGATGCACGCGGTCATAGGCAGGGCGGGTTTCGCCTCCTATTACCCGGATTTCTGCCTCGATATTGGATTCAACCAGTTGGCTGACATAGTGATGTCCCACCATGCCGTTCCCAACAACAACTATTTTTAATGCTTTCATCAGACAACCTCTTTAACGACGGTGGTGCGCTCTTCTGCTGAGCAGAAATCGCGACCAAAAATCAGTTTTGTTTTAAGCGCGCTCAGATCGCGCCCTTCACCTATGAGTTGTTCGTACCAACTGCTGGAGCTTTTGTCGCCCAGCAAAATAGCGCCGCACAATTGATTTTTTTTTAGAATCAGATTGCGGTAAATGCCAAACTCAGGGTCTTCTAGCATCAGGCTTTCGGTATCTGTGCTTTGTTCGATTTGTCCGGCAGAGAACATCTCGATGCCGGACACTTTCAGATGTGTGCTGTCTTCGCGATGGGAATAAGCCTGTTTTTGGCCCAGCAGGTTCGCTGCCAGAACCTCGGCCTGGCGCTTGGCCGGGGCAACCAGACCTATGGTCCGGCTTTGATGTTCAGCACATTCACCGATGGCAAAAATACGGTTGTCGCTGGTCTGCATTTGGTCATTTACCAGAATGGCGCGGTCACAGGTAATGCCGCAGGTTTCAGCCAGTTCTTTGTTTGGTTGTATGCCGGCGGCAAAAATAATCAGATCGGCAGACAGCTTGAGACCGCTGTCGAGTCGCAATTCGGCCCGGCCAGACCTGTCCACAATGGATAGAGGGTTGCTCTCCATGTAGAAGTGCATGCCACGCGCCTCCAGTTGGGCCTGTAGTATCTGGCCGGCACGACAATCCAGTTGGCGGTTCATCAGATGCGCCCGGCGGTGTACCAGATGGACTGCAACACCGGCCAGGTTCATACCGTGGGCGGCTTCTAGCCCGAGCAAACCGCCGCCAACTATCAGAACACTGTCGATGGATTTGGCCCGGTGCAGCAGAAAATCGACATCTTCCAGGTTGCGAAAACAGCGTACGGCCGGATGGTGGATACCTTCTATAGGGGGAATACTGGCGTGGGCTCCGGTGGCAAGAACCAGTGTGTCATAGGCAAGTTGTCGGCCCGAGTTCAAAGTCACCTTTCGGGTTTGCCGGTCTATGGTGTTGACCCGGTCTCCGGAGAGCAATTGGATCTGCTTGCTGTTGTACCAGGCGGTATCCTTGAGCTGAATTTCAGAGGCGGATTTCTCTCCGGCCAGTACCGAGGACAACATGATGCGGTTGTAAGCGTGGCCGGGTTCTTCACCTATTACGCAAATCTCATAGGTTTCGGAGGCATCGCAGAGGCATTCAAGCAGGCGATCGGTCGCCATGCCGTTCCCGACAATCAGTAGTTTTTGTTTCGGCATATCAGGCTGCGGCGCTGTCATGGGGCGTCTGCGCCGAAGCTTGATTCGCTGTTTTGCTGGCGTCAGTTACAGAGTTGCTGTCTGTAGACTTTGCAGAAGCGTCTTTGGCCGGATTTTTCTGCTTTTCGTAAAGAAACTTCAATACCGCTTGGCGGTAGCGATTGAACTCGGGGTTTTCTGCCAGTTCCAACCGATCGCGAGGGCGGGGTAAGTCCACTTGGAGTACTTCGCCAATACTGGCGGCCGGCCCATTGCTCATCATTACGATACGGTCGGAAAGCAGTACCGCTTCGTCTACATCGTGGGTAATCATAATGACGGTGTTGCCCAGATCGTTCTGGATTTCCATCAGGGAGTCTTGCAGATGTGCGCGGGTCAGAGCGTCCAACGCGCCGAAAGGTTCATCCATCAGCAACACCTTGGGTTGCATGGCCAGACAGCGGGCAATGCCCACCCGTTGTTTCATCCCGCCGGAGATTTCATGGGGCAGCTTTTTCATGGCGTGATCCATATGCACCAGCCGCAAGTTGTGTTCTATCCAGTCGCGTTGCTCGGCTTTCGATTTGGTCTTCTTGAAAATGTGGGCAACTGCCAGTTCGACATTCTGGTAGACGGTCAGCCAGGGCATAAGGGCGTGATTCTGGAAGACCACAGCACGGTCAGGGCCGGGTTCGTTGACTTCCTTTCCTTCCAGAATGACACCTCCTTCGGTGGCTTTGTAGAGTCCGGCAACAATATTCAGTACGGTCGATTTACCGCAGCCTGAATGACCTATCAGAGAGACAAACTCCCCCTGGGCAATTTTCAGGTTGACGTTTTCCAGAGCGCGAAAGGGACCACTGTCGGTATCAAACTCTATACCCAGCTGGCTAATGTCGAGATAAGGGGTAGGCATATTTTGTCCTCTGATCTGGTGTCGCGGTTAGCGCAAAATGGCGTTTTTGTCCCAGCTCACTTTGCGTTGCAGCAACAACATCAAGCGATCCAGACAAAATCCGATCAAACCGATCGCTATAACAGCGACCATGATTCGACCGAGGGAATTGGAAGAGCCGTTCTGGAATTCATCCCAGATAAATTTCCCGAGACCGGGGTTCTGAGCCAGCATCTCGGCGGCAATAAGTACCATCCATCCGGTGGCCAGTGACATGCGCAGACCGGTAAAAATCATCGGAATGGCGGAAGGGATAACAATTTTTTGCACATGCACAAGGGTCGGCAGCCGGATCACCCGGCTAACGTCAATCAGGTCGCGGTCGATTGAAGCGACGCCTACAGTGGTGTTGATAACCGTTGGCCAGATGCAGCACAGGGCTACGGTAAAGGCGGAATTCAAAAAGGATTTGTCGAACATGGGATCGTCCGATACATAAAGGGCGGACACCATCATGGTTACCAGAGGCAGCCAAGCCAGTGGTGAAACGGGTTTCAGTACTTGAATGATGGGATTGACCGCCCGGTAACTGAGATCGCTCAGGCCGCAAACTATACCCAGCGGGATAGCGATAATACTGGCGAGAATAAAACCAAAGGTGACCGTTTTGAGACTGGTAAATATCTGATCAAAAAAGGTTGGCCGGCCGGTGTAGTCACGAATGCGAACCTCGGCATCAGGGTTTTCTGCCAGAATGGAGGCGTTGCGATCCAGTTGACGTTGCAGGAAGTCCTCAGCCTTTTGGCGCTCTGCCTGATGTTCGGCGATCAGGCCCTTACTCTGCTCCCAGACTTCAGAAGGGCCGGGGAATTGTCCCAGTGAAGTGACGATATTAGTGGCCACACTGTGCCACAGGGCCAGAAAAATGAGCACGCCCAGAAGCGGTATCCCCAAATTTTTTAACGACTGGGCAACCAGACGATAAAAATCGACTTGGCGGAATCGGCTGAGGAGCTGGCTGCCGAAATGGTTAAGTGCATCTGTGCTCATTTTGTTAGTCTCCAATCCGGGGCAACCATCCTGGTTGGCCCCATTTCTATTGCTGCTGCGTCTATAAATTCATTAAGGTGGTTACAGGATTTCGTCGGTCAGACCGATTTCAAACTGTTTCAGATAAGCATTTGGCTGGCTGCCGTCGTACACCACCTCGTCAATAAAGCTGTCCTGAGGAGGTTTAAATCCGGTTTCCGTGGCAAAGTCGGGAAACATATCGGCACTGACAACACCTTCATCGATCAAGTCTTGCGCTGCCAGGGCATAGATGTCGGGGCGATAGACAGACTCGGCGGTATCGAAATACCAGTCGTCAGATTTGGGTTCGGCAATTTGTCCCCAGCGTCGCATCTGGGTCAGATACCAGATGGCGTCGGAGTAATAGGGGTAGGTGGCGTTGTAACGGAAGAACACATTGAAGTCCGGAACTTCGCGCTTGTCGCCTTTTTCGTACTCAAAGGTACCGGTCATGGAGTTGGCGATAACTTCATAGTCGGCGCCGACATACTCGCTGCGTGACAGGATCTCCACTGCCTCCGGGCGGTTGGCGTTGTTGTTTTCGTCCAGCCAGATCGCGGCTCGAATCATGGCTTTTACCAGGCGGATAGTGGTATTGGGGTATTTCTCGGTAAATTCTTTGGTAACACCAAAAACCTTTTCCGGATTGTTTTTCCAGATTTCGTAGTCGGTAATCACCGGTACACCAATACCCTTGAATACCGCCTGTTGGTTCCAGGGCTCGCCGACGCAGTAGCCGAAGATGGTTCCGGCTTCCATGGTGGAAGGCATTTGTGGGGGAGGTGTTACAGACAGCAGGACATCGGCATCAATTTGTCCCAGAGTGTCGTCAGCGTTTGGTGCGTAATAGCCTGGATGAATGCCACCGGCGGCCAGCCAGTAACGCAGTTCATAATTGTGCGTGGAAACCGGAAAGACCATGCCCATCTTGAATGGAATGCCAATGTCGCGGTATTCATCCACCACAGGTTTCAGGTAGTCGGCCTTGATTGGGTGGACCGGCTTGTTGTCTTCTCCTTTAGGAACATAAGCCAGCATTTCCTGCCAGATCTCGTTAGAGACAGTAATGCCGTTGCCGTTCAGGTCCATGGAGAAAGGAGTGACAATATGAGCCTGGGTGCCATAGCCAATGGTGGCAGCCAAGGGTTGTCCGGCCAGCATGTGAGCTCCGTCCAACTGTCCGTCGATTACCCCGTCCAGAAGCACCTTCCAGTTAGCCTGAGCTTCAATGGTTACATACAGGCCTTCATCTTCGAAAAATCCTTTTTCGTATGCTATGGCGATAGGCGCCATATCGGTCAATTTGATAAAGCCGAACTTGAGCTCGTCTTTTTCTGCCGGGCCAACTTCGGCCTGAACACTGCTGCATGCCAAGGCCACGGCAATACCCAAGATCGCGAAGGGGGTTAGATTTACTCTGTTTAGCCACTTAATCATGCTGGTGCTACCTCAATCTTTTACTTTTCGTTCGCCCAAAAAAAAAGCCTGCTAAAACAACTCTTTTTGGGGAGAGTGTCTTAGCAGGCGCCATTACCTGACAAAGAGATCTGGGAAGGGGGGGAGAGCCCAGATACTTAAATAAAAGCAGGATGCGTGCCAAAAATAAAAAAGCGTTTAATTTCAATAATATAAAAAAATGGCCTGAGTTTTGTGAGGGCTGTATGCCTTCTCAGAGTGCCTTCGGATATTATTTTTGGTAAAAATAACCGCACAATTTCAATGCAGTTGCACCAATATGATGCGAAATTTTGAACCCTATTTACGCCTGTCCGTGCTTGGACATTCGCTGTCCAGCAATCGGCTGGCTTCGCGGAACAGATCTGTTCGATAGGCTTGTTGGGCGATAGAGGCGGCAGTTTCCTGGCTCATTTTCATGCCTACCATCTGGGCTGAGGCCAGCAGTATCTCTTCTGCTGCATCACGCCAGGGAAAACCCGCGGACTCCTTATAGAAGAGGTGGAAATCCGGCTGATATAAAGCAGAGTCGCCCTTGTTGGCAACCAGCTTGCCTGTTAATGAGGGGCGCAGCATGGGGCTTATAAGATTCAGGTATTCCGGGCGAGACAAGACCTCCGCCGATGCAAGTCGGTTTTGGTCATTGCTTAACCAGGCGCAACTTTCCATCAGAGCCAAGCGTAAACGCAGGTGTGTACAGGGGTTCTTCTGGTGCCAACTGTCGGTTACGGCCAGTACTTTTTCCTGGGCGTTGGGCCAGATGTCATAACCTGTACTGACAATTGAACCTATCCCGTATTGCACAGCTACCGTATTCCAGGGTTCGCCGACGCAGTATCCATCAATCACTCCATTGGCAAGGCTGTCTACCATTTGCTGTGGTGGCAATACAATGATGCGTACGTCGGTGTCCGGGTCGATACCCCCCAGTTTCAGCCATTTGTGTAATAACAGGGTATGGCAAGAAAAGGTGTGTACTGTGGCCAAAGTCAGCTTGTGTGGCGCCAGCGCCTTGATTATTTTGCACAGTGCAAGGGCCGATTTCTGCGGCCCCGTGCTGAGATTGTCGCTTTGGCTTTCTGCTGCCAACTGTTCTGAAAGTTTGCGCGACAGGGTAATGGCATTGCCGTTAAGGCTCAGTACTAAACCGGTAGATACCGGAACTCTCATCCCGGCGATGCCAGTTGAGGCCATTAATAACTGTGGCGCCAGCATCTGGGCAGCATCCAAAGCTCCAACCGCCAGTTTGTCGCGAATATTTGCCCAGGAGACCTCCTGCATCAGGCTGACATTCAGTCCGTATTTTTCGTAGAGTCCAAGCTCCTGAGCCATGATCAGGGGGACGCTGTCGGTTAAGCGCATATAACCAATGGATAGTTCGGTTTTTTCCGCTTCGGGAAGTTGGGGGTTATTTGAGTTCATTTTTTATTACCTGATTTCCCCAGCATTTGCATAACCATTCGTGCGCTGTCGCCCA
This sequence comes from Pseudomonadales bacterium, assembly GCA_041595415.1. Classification (GTDB taxonomy): domain Bacteria; phylum Pseudomonadota; class Gammaproteobacteria; order Pseudomonadales; family GM7GCV1; genus JABJGI01. The sequence continues at coordinate 16,033 of JBFHKI010000008.1, forward strand.
GGGACTTGTTGCTATCCATAGAAAATTTCCGAAGCATTTCAAAGGCCTTGGCCTCGCTGAGATTGTGTTGGTCCATCAGTAATCCTCGCGCCCGATCAATGTCTTTGCGGTCTTCCAGTTGGCTTTGGGTATCTATCAGCTGTTGTCGAATATTTTGAAAGCTTTCAAATTGCGCCATGGCAACATCAATGGCCGGTTTTACCTTGGCGGGATTTATATCTTCACAGAGGTAAGCCGTTACACCTGAAGCCACTGCCTGAGAGATAAAGTCCGGATCCTGTTCCTGGGAGAACATAAGTACCGGTCTTGGGTTGTGGTGGTTTATCAGGGACAGGCTTTCCAGAACATCCCGGTCGGGTGATTCCAGATCGATCAGTACCACGTCGGGTTTTAGTTGCTCCATCTGAAACAGTAGCCCCGAGGCGGTAGGAATCAAAGACAGCACATCAAAACCCTGAGCGCGCAGTTCCTCTTCCACCAGACAGGCTCGATCAGGGTGGTCGTCCACCAGCATTACCCGAATAGTGGCGTCTTTCGAATTTGACCTCTGTTTGCCGGAACTCAATTATTTCTCTCAAAAAATGAGCCCCGGTGGGATACCGGGGCGCGCTATAAAACACTCAGTTGCCTGCAAAAGTCAGGCCAAGGGAAAAAGAGCCTAGAAGCTCAATGTTGTCATAAACCATACTTTCGAGGTATCCAGGCTAAAGCTGTCGGCAGAGTAGTTGGCGTACTTCAATTGGGTTGTGATCTTGTCTGACAATTTATAGGTGGCGACAGCGTCAATTTCCGAACCTATGGAATCGCCGCTATTGTCACCGCTGAAGTCGTGGTAGATCAAAGCCAGATCAACGCCCTTGAGTTTTCCAGAGATGCCCAGGCTCAGATCGACCAGGCCATCGGTAAAGCCAGCCGAGCTTGCCGTGCCGAGGAATATATCGGCCCAACCGTCAAAGGCATGTAGCGTGGCGAGGGGAGTTGCAAAATTGGCAATTCCGTCATCACTACCCATTACCTCATATTTGGCCGTCAGGGTGGCGCCCTCAAATTTGTAGTCGGCGCCAAAGGAGTAATAGAGCGCTGTGTAGCTGGTGGGGTTATCACCGTAATCAGATTGCTGGGCGAGAGCCGCGGTCAGGCTGAGATCGTCGTATACCTTTTTATAATCCAGGCCGTATGTCAGGCTGGATAATGCTGCCGAATTTTTAAAGTCCAGAGCATAGATATAGGCGTTGAGATTACCTTTGCTCAGATTGAGCAGGTGACTGTCACTGTCAAAAAATTCGGCCTGGGCGCTGGTGCCATCGCCTTGGAAGATGCGATTGACGCCACTCAAGTAGGAGTAACTGCCGGTCAGGCTGTCCCCTTGGTAGGCATAGGTAAAGGCATTGTAGGTCTGCTCATTTTGACGCCAGCCAACACCGCCGACGTAACGTTGATTGCCCAGGAGGATTCGCTGGCGGCCCAGGGTAAAAGTGTTGGCCCCACTCTGGTATTTGACATAGCCCTGATTGACGTTGCTGCCTTCAGGATCGGCGACAACTGAATAACTTCCTTTGCCATTGGTGGTGGAGTTGTAATCGTCTGGCCCAAAAGTAGTGACATGATCCAGTTCCAGCAAAGAGCTCCAGCCATTGATCGTGGCGCTGGTAAAGGTCATGCGAGCCTTCAGTGTGGAGGCGTTGGCATTGGTCAGGGCGTTATCCTGATCTACCTGTTCAAATCGGTAGCGCAAACTTCCGGAAAAACTGCCTTGTTCGGCAGCTTCGGAAAGATCGGCGAGGGGATTTGCCATGCTCTGGTTGGCATATAGTGGTGACAACAGGCAAAGACAGGCGATAGAAAGTTTTCTCATGATAAGCATTTTTTGATTTCCTCAATCTGGTAAGGCAATTCCGCAGGCACAAAAAAAGCCCTCTTGCGTAAACGCAAGAGGGCTCCATTACCCAAATTATCCGGACTGCTGATCTGTCTTATTCAATTTCCATGCCATTCGGTAGTTTTTTTCAGGGCTTTCTTTATATCCCGAAACAGGCGTCAGGCTGAAAATGCGCAATTCGGCGCTGCATATTTGTGCGACGCCCCCGAATAAAGCACAAAGAGCGCCTCGATTTGGGGCGTGATATTCAATAGAGCTCAGACTTGAGCGTCGCTGGTCTCGTCAAAAATCTCCTGGTCGAAGAGATTTTCACTTTTACCGATCAGAGTGGATACCATGGAATCACCGGTCACATTGACGGCCGTTCGCAGCATGTCCAACAAGCGGTCAACACCAATAATCAAGGCTACACCTTCCACCGGCAGGCCGACCTGAGTGAGAACCATCGACAGCATGATCAGGCCAACACCGGGCACACCGGCGGTGCCAATACTGGCCAGTGTGGCAGTCAGGATCACCATCAGGTAATCGCTCATGCTCAGGTCGATGCCGTAGGCCTGGGCGATAAAGGCGGTGGCAACACCCTGCATAATGGCTGTGCCGTCCATATTGATGGTGGCACCCAAAGGCAGGACAAAGGAAGCGACCGAATTGTCGACGCCAAGGCGGTTTTCTGCCGTGCGAATGGTCACAGGTAAGGTGGCGCTACTGGATGCGGTACTAAAGGCAAACAACATAGCCGGGCGCACATTTTGTAAAAATTTGACGGGATTCAGACGGGCGACAAACTTGATCAAGCCGCAGTAAACAATCACCAGGTGCAGCACCAAAACCAGAATCAAAGTGAATACATACTTACCCAGATCGGCAATGGCACTGTAGCCCAGTTGGGTAAAGAGTTTGGTCAGCAGGGCAAATATTCCATAGGGGGCCAGGGTCATCAGAATCAGCACCATACGCATTACCACAGCATCCAGGCTTTCAAACATGGCAAATGCGTGTTTGCCCTTGTCGCCAATTTGAGCCAAAGCCAGCCCCATCAATAAGGAAAAAACAATAATCTGCAACATGTTGCCATCGGCCATGGCCGTTACCGGGTTGGTGGGAAACATGTTGATAATGACCTGTTTGAGAGAGGGTGCTTCAGACCCCATAAAGCTGGTGGCAGTGGACAGGTCCATACCCACGCCGGGTTTTATTATGGTGGCGGCCAGCAGCGCCATGCTAATGGCAATGGATGTGGTGATTAGATAGATGCCAATGGTTTTTCCTGCCATTACACCCATACGTGAATTACTGCCCAAGGAGGCAGTGCCCAGCACCAGAGAGACAAATACCAGAGGTACCACCAAAAGCTTCAGTGAGGCGACAAAAATCTGGCCAACCGTATCGAACAGGCCCATTACCAGAATTTCTTCGATAAAACTGCGTACTGCAAGTGGCAGGGAATCAATACCCAGCAACAGATTGAAAATGATGCCCAGTATCAGGCCGGCAGCCATACCGATAAGTATTCGTTTGGTTAGCGTCACAGAGTGCTCCCCGCTGCTGAACTTTAGTGGTAGAGACTACCTTTTGTTGGAGGGCTTAACAAATGCCGGTTTACAACCATGTTCGCCGGCCTGTCTGGATTTATTGAATCCATGATAAACCCACAATCTATCCTGATTGGATCCAATCCCTGCGAGTAAATTACCAGGCGTTCCATTTCTGAACCTGGTGTTTCGATCGGCCTGGTGTCCCACCTCATTCAGTTTGTTCATCCACCAGTCAGTTCTTGGGGTAAATGCTATGCCATTTACCTGTAGTGATACAGAAGAGGAGTCAGCCAAACGTGGATAGAAATGCTATCAGAATGATATATGAAAGCTTCCCTAAGCCAGCGCAGCCTGAAAATCTCATACTCAATGAAGCTGTCAACTTTGAGAAGCAATGTATCTTCATTGCTGTGCCCAAAACCGGAACAACCACCGTCCGCTCCCAGCTTAGGCAGAAAGGTGCTCCCTTCATTCGAAACCCGCACCTCAACATCATGCAGATACGGGATTCACTATACGTTTACCTTCTGAAGCAATCCCTTGGCCAAAACACTAGTTTTCCATCCCAGTCGGTTCCTGCAGATGCTGAATTGCGTGCAAAGGCAAGGGATATTTTCGACACTTTTTTCAAGTTTTCGGCCGTTCGCAATCCCTGGGCTCGAGCGGTATCGCTTTATTTCCGGCGTGAGGGTGTGGAATGCCGTGGCAGTATGTCCTTTGAAGAGTTTTGCAAGAACCATATCTACGCCAGCGATACATGCCATCACCCGACTTTGCACAAAAACCAGCTGGATTGGATGTGCGACGATCGGGGGCAGTGCCTGATGGATTATGTCTATCGGTTGGAAGATTTCGATAAAGCAAGAAAGGAGATTGCAGAACAAACCGATGGACGAGTGTTGCTTGAGGACAAGAATGTAAACAGGAACCCTGAATCCAATTCACGCTCATATCGGGAGTTCTATACGGAAACAACAAAAAAGCTGATCGCCAAGGCTTTTGAAAAGGATATAGACAGGTTCAAATATACTTATTGAGTATCGCACCCAATCTTGGGCTGTTACAGCGCGCTGGATTACTTCGTCAGAAGATTATGGGAGCATTAAGCTACATTTTCTCTGCGAAGGAGATTTATCATGGAAATCGGATGTTTTTCTATCAGTCTTGCTGTGAAGGATTTAACTAAATCCCAAGCCTTTTATGAAAACCTTGGCTTTGAGGTTTTTGCAGGCGACCCCTCTCAAAATTACCTTATTATGAAAAACGGGAGCAGCAATATCGGGTTATTCGAGGGTATGTTCGAAGGCAATCTTCTGACCTTTAACCCGGGTTGGGATCAGAATGCGAACAAATTGGAGCCATTTCAGGATGTCAGGGAGATCCACCGAAATTTGAAGTCCCTGGGCGTGGAAATTGCGGATGACTCAATCCGCGGAGCATCCGGTCCATCCAGCTTTGCAATTGTTGATCCCGACGGCAACAAAATCCTCTTTGATCAGCATGTCTGACCTGCATCAGATTTAACGGGCAATCGCTCCGTTATGGTCATAAACTGTGGCAGCAGTTCAAAGCCCGGAGGTTCTGTCCATGCCGTCATACAAGCTTACTTATTTCGATTTTAACGGCGCGCGCGCAGAGCCTACCCGTATCGCTTACCGTGTATCTGCGTGGCCTGAACAGGCTATTAGATCGCGGCGGCGGTGAGTTTTTTGCCGATGGTCAGTTGACTATGGCCGATCTGAAAGTATTTGTGCAAACCCGTGCTTTGCTGGCCGGAATTCTGGATCATGTTCCCCCGGATATTGTCGAGTGGGATGCTCCCGACCTGCTGGATCACCTGAAACGTATCTCGGCCGAC
>JBFHKI010000009.1:0-21261 GCA_041595415.1 Pseudomonadales bacterium
CCATCATCCATCACCGCCGCGTGCTAGGGGTTTTGGTTGTACAGCAAAAGATAAAGCGTAAGTTTGATGAAAGCGATGAAGCTTTCCTGATAACGCTATCAGCCCAGCTAGCGGGTGAAATAGCTCATGCGGAATCTACCGGTGCACTTAGACGGTTAACCAGCGGCGATACCAGTGATCAGGAAATTGAGTTTCAAGGCCTGCCGGGCTCTGCGGGCATAGCGGTTGGGACGGTGGTGGTTATTTCGCCAGTAGCCGATTTGTACGCTACCAGTGCAGCGGAATCCCGAGGGGTTAAGCTGGAGCTAGAGGAATTCAACGAAGCAGTAGTTCGTGCCCGAACACATATCAAGGAGCTGGAGCATAGCCTTAGTGCGCATATCAGCGATCAGGAGCGCCTGCTTTTTACTGCCTATGTGCAGATGTTGGATGATCAGAACCTGGGCCGGGAAGTAAAACAGCGTATTAAGGATGGTGCTGCCGCACAGGCCGCCTGGAGCGAGGTGATCTTGCAGCACTGCAAACACTTTGAAGCCATGGAAGACCCCTATTTCCGCGAGCGCGCTGTGGATATTCGTGATTTGGGGCGCCGGGTCCTCAGCTATATGCAGGAACAGGAGGCAGATGAAATTGAATTTCCCGACCAAACTATTCTGGTTGGTGAGGATCTGTCGCCCGATGTGCTGGGTTCCATTGCCACAGAAAAACTGGTGGGAATGGTCTCGGCAAAGGGTTCCGTGAATTCGCATCTTTCGATTTTGGCCAGAGCGATGGGTATTCCGACGGTGGTTGGTGTTGAAGGGCTAAAACCCGGTCGTCTCAGGGGGCTCGAAGTTATTGTCGACGGGCACAAGGGCAGCGTTATTGTTAACGCTACGGCAGACCATCGGCGTTATTTTGAAGAACTGCGCCGGGAAGATGTGGAGTTAAATGCCGAGCTCGAGCAGCTGAATGACCTGCCCGCAGTGACTTTGGATAATCATCGCATCAAGCTGTTGGTCAATACCGGTTTGATGGCAGATGTAAGGACCTCTATCGAGCGTGGTGCCGAGGGTGTTGGTTTGTTCCGCAGCGAGGTGCCGTTCTTTATGCGTCAGCGTTTTCCAACCGAGGAAGAGCAACGCCAGTACTATCGGGAATTGTTGGAGGCATTTTCCCCGCGACCGGTAGTAATGCGAACTCTGGATATTGGCGGTGACAAAGCATTGCCCTATTTCCCGATTGAGGAGGCCAACCCTTTTCTGGGTTGGCGCGGTATCCGTATAACTCTGGACCACCCTGAGCTTTTTCTCGGGCAGGTGCGGGCTATGATCAAGGCTTCCCATCAGCTTGATAATCTGTCCATTCTTTTTCCCATGGTGTCCGGTGTGCCGGAACTGGATATGGCGGTTAAGCTTGTCAAGAGAGCGCATATGGAGCTGTCCGAAGAGGATGGTTTTGACGAGGTATTGATGCCCAAGCTTGGCGCCATGATCGAAGTGCCCTCAGCTGTCTTTTTGGCCAAGGAATTTGCCAAAAGAGTGGATTTTCTTTCGGTTGGCAGCAACGATCTGACCCAATATATTTTGGCTGTAGATCGCAATAATCCGCGAGTTGTTGATCTTTATGATGCGATGCATCCAGCGGTTTTAGCGGCTTTGAATCATGTGGCTCGTGCGGCGCGCTCTGAGGGTAAAGCTGCCGGAGTTTGTGGTGAAGTGGCCGGAGACCCTCTTGGAGCATTGTTGTTGATCGCGATGGGTTACGATTCACTTTCCATGAGTGCATCGAACCTGTTACGAGTTAAAGCTCTCATTCGAAGTGTTAATCACTCGGAGTTGCAGCCCCTGTTAAAACAGGTGCTCAGTGCATCGGATGTACAACAGGTGCATGATTGCCTGGCTGGTTTTGTTCAGGCCCCAGAATTGCGTCGATTAACCAAGCTCGGTAAAAACGTTCGGCTACACTAAGCATTTCGGTTAACAAAATGACCGAAAGCCGTGCTAGTGTTTGCGCTTCAGAAGTAAGCCGCATAGAGAGCGGAATCTCCTTGGGAATATGTTGCCTTATCCAGAAATAGATCCTGTCGCCTTTAGTCTCGGCCCGCTGGCGGTGCACTGGTATGGCATTGCTTATTTGGTCAGCTTTATCGGTGTCTGGCGCCTGGCACTCAGGCAGACACGGAAAGCCTGGAGTCCACTCAAGCCCGAGAAGGCTGAAGATCTGATTTTTTACGGTGCGCTTGGGGTGGTTCTCGGCGGACGTTTTGGCTACGTGTTTTTTTACCAATTCAGCCGTTTTCTGGACGAACCGCTCTGGCTTTTTAAAGTGTGGGAAGGTGGGATGTCTTTCCATGGTGGATTGCTTGGAGTAATAGTTGCATTGGGCCTGTTTGCCCGCCGCAATCAGATCGGTTTTTTGGCGATCAGCGATTTTATTGCTCCTCTGGCTCCTATAGGGTTGTTTCTTGGCCGCATCGCCAACTTTATCGGCGGTGAGTTATGGGGAAGGCCAACAGATGGTTGGTGGGGCATGATATTTCCCCGGGATTCGCTGGCTTTGCCTCGACACCCCTCCCAGCTCTATGAGGCTTTTCTTGAAGGCATCGTCATTTTTATCCTCTTGATGTGGCTTGCGCGCAAGCCAAGACCTGCGGGATTTTTGTCTGGGCTGTTTCTTCTGTTGTACGGTTGTTTTAGATTTATTGTGGAGTTTGCCCGAGAGCCTGACGCCCACCTGCAGGATTTGCTCTTTGACTGGATGACCAGGGGGCAGGTGTTGTGTTTGCCTATGATTTTACTGGGCGGGTTATTGGTATTTTTTTCCTGCAGGCGAAAAAAGCTGGAGAGTTGAGTTGAAAGAATATTTGGAATTTATGCGCCATGTTCGCGACGAGGGTGTGAACAAGTCAGACCGCACAGGGACAGGAACCCGTAGTGTTTTTGGCTATCAGATGCGCTTTAATCTGCAGCAGGGCTTCCCTCTGGTGACAACCAAAAAGTGCCACCTTCGCTCGATTATTCATGAGTTACTCTGGTTTTTGAAAGGCGAGACAAACATTGCCTACCTGAAAGAGAATGGTGTGAAGATTTGGGATGATTGGGCCACCGAAGAGGGGGATCTCGGGCCGGTGTACGGAGCGCAATGGCGCTCATGGCGCGCGCCAGACGGCAGGGTAATAGATCAAATAAGCGGGCTGGTGGATGCGATAAAAACCAATCCAGACTCAAGGCGGTTGCTGGTGAGTGCCTGGAATCCTGCGGTTTTGCCAGACAGTGGCAAATCGCCTCAGGAAAATGCGGCAAGCGGGCTGCAAGCCTTGCCGCCCTGCCATTGTCTCTTTCAGTTTTACGTTTCCGAAGGAAGGCTTTCCTGCCAGCTATATCAAAGAAGTGCGGATGTTTTTCTAGGGGTTCCTTTCAATATAGCGTCATATAGTTTGCTTACTATGATGCTTGCTCAGGTGTGTGATTTGGAGCCCGGTGACTTTGTGCATAGCTTTGGCGATGCGCATCTATATGCAAATCATATGCAGCAAGTGGAAGAGCAGCTTGCCCGGGAACCCAGGCCTTTACCCGGTATGAAACTGAATCCTGAAGTGAAGGATATTTTTGCCTTTACGTTCGAAGATTTTGAGCTGGTTGGCTATGATCCACACCCTCATATTTCAGCGCCGATCTCGGTTTAGGATTCAGAAAGTTTCACCAGAAAGGCTTGTTGAAGTTGAAAAAGTGTAAAAAATCCGAGAAATACTCGGTTTTCGATGCTGTCACCTCTGGTGAGACTTCATTAATTAGTGCTAACATGATTACAAGGTGGGGATAGGAAGACATGTTGTTTTCTTATTGGATAAGTGACAACGACTCGGATCTGTCTGAGTTGTTCCTGAGTTTCTCGCGACTATCGCAGCGCTGTTCCCCTCCTCATTTACAAACCGTTTTCGAATTCATTAAGACCCTAAGAGGAAATCATGAATAATGCGAGACTGAAGCTCAATAGATGCTTCCTACCTACCATCTGCGCTGTGTTTCTAGGCAGCAGTGTCCAGGCACAGTCAGTTGATGATGCAATTAATGCCGCGTCTGAGCTGCCACCCCAGGCCGCTGGTGCACAACAGCAGATAGACCAAATTGACGATGCAACTACTCGACTGTTCGATCAGTACCAAGTGGTTACCAAGCAAGTTCAAGGTCTTAAGGTCTATAACGCGCAGCTTCAGTTGCAAATAAATGACCAAGAGCGACAAATTGCCAATCTGGATCGATCCATTGATGAGGCTTCAACTATGGAGGTGCAAATTGCGCCTGTGATGGTTGAGATGATCGAATCTCTGAAACAATTTATAGAACTGGATCTGCCTTTTCATCAGCAAGAGCGGCGCGCAAGTGTGGCCCGACTCGAAAGCAATCTCGGACGCTCGGATATCACATCTGCTGAGAAATTCCGTCAGATACTCGAAGTATTCAAAATTGAAACTGATTATGGCCTCAATCTTGAAACCTATACTGACACTATCGTATTAAATGGCACTGAGCTGGACGTAAATATTCTGCGTGTTGGCCGTATTGCCTTGATGTACCAGACTCTGGATGAAGCGGTTACCGGGGCGTGGAATACCCAAACCAACGCATGGGAAACCATTGATTCCGGCGACTATAAAAACGCGGTAGCGCAGGGTCTGAGAATCGCCAAGAAGCAGGCTGCGATCGATATTCTTAGCCTTCCCATAGCAGCTCCACAGGGGTAAGAGATGAATTTTCAATTTGCTAAAAGAACTATTATCACCGGTTTGTTTGGTCTGCTGACCACCGGTTCTATTTTTGCTCAAGATGCGCAAACTGCCTCCTCGACTGCTGAGTTATTGGAGCTGGTTCGTCAAGCTGAACTGGTTCAGTCGGCTGAGCAACGTGAGCGTATCGCTACCTTCAATCGTGAGCGTGCCAATCAGCAGCGATTATTGGAAGAAATGGAAGCTGAACGAGTTGCACAAGAGCAGCGTTCAGATGAGCTGGAAGCAGAGTTCAATGCCAATGAGCTTGTTATCGCTGATAAGCAAGATCAACTGGAAGAGCGCTTGGGCGCTCTGCGTGAGCTTTTTGGGCATTTGACTGGCGCTGCGGGTGACGCACGTGAAAACCTCGATTTGTCAGTTGTTTCTGCACAGTATCCAGGTCGAACAGACTTCCTGGAGTCCATGATCGCCAAAATGTCCAGCACCACCGAATTGCCTTCAATCGCAGAAATTGAGCGCTTGTGGGCAGAGATGATGCACGAGATCATTGAAAGCGGGAACGTTACCAAGTTCACCACCAACGTAGCTTCTCCGGATGGCCAGGTGAGCCAGCGTGAGGTTGTGCGTATTGGTAACTACCAGCTGATTTCCAATGGTGAATATCTGAGCTATGACCCATCAAATGGTCGAGTGATTGTTCTGCCAAGTCAGCCCAGCCGCTATGTGTCAGGCGCCGCTGCGCTGCAGAATTCCACAGCTACCTTCAATAAAGTAGGTATTGACCCTACCGGTTCACGTGGTGGTACCTTCCTGCGAGCCATCATTGCTTCACCAAGCCTGGTAGATAAATGGCATCAGGGTGGAACTGTTGGTTACATCATTACCGGCCTGTTTGGTGTGGCTATGCTGATCTCGTTCTGGCGCTTGATTATCTTGATGGGCGTTAGCAGCAAAGTGAGCAAGCAGCTGAAATCCGATACGGCCAGTACAAATAACCCACTTGGTCGCGTACTGAAGATTCAGGAAGATAACCCAGCTGTCGATACCGAAACCTTGGAATTGAAGCTCAATGAGCAAATCCTGAAAGAGCGTCCAAATATCGAAGCTTGGATCAATATCGTTAAGATCATCGCGGCGGTAGCCCCACTAATGGGTCTGCTGGGTACAGTAACCGGTATGATTGTTGTGTTCCAAGGCATCACACTGTTTGGTGCTGGCGATGTTCAAGGCATGGCTGGTGGTATTTCCCAGGCACTTGTTACTACGGTACTTGGTCTGGTGGTTGCTATTCCAACTGTACTTCTCCATACACTGCTTAACAGCCGCGCTATGCGTATCGTTCATATTCTTGATGAGCAGGCCGCTGGAATTGTTGCGGAGAAAGCTGAGGCACACTGAGCATGAACGAAATATTCGAGCCAGTTAGAAATTACCTCGACATGGGTGGTCCCGTACTGAAGTACGGGATTACTACCCTGGCTTTTTTGATGTGGACTTTAATTCTCGAACGTATCAGTTATTACAAGTTCGGCGGTTTAAGAGCTGACATCAACAACGCCACTTCCGCTTGGGAGGCCCGTTCAGAGCGTGTTTCATGGAACGCCCACAAGGTACGTGAAAAACTGATATCTGAAGTAGATCTGAAAGTGCGATCTAATTTGCCCATGGTAAAGACAATGGTAGCTTCTGCACCCTTGTTTGGATTATTGGGTACAGTGACAGGCATGATCTCGGTATTTGAGGTTATGGCTATTACAGGTGGTGGTGATGCCAGACAAATGGCCGGCGGTGTTTTTAGTGCAACTATTCCTACACTTTCCGGAATGGTAGTCGCAATCGCTGGTGTATTTGCTGATACCTATCTCAACCGAGTGGCCAACAAAGAAACAATGTTGTTGGAAGATCACTTGACTATGGATCATTAGACCGAATCTGAGGTCAAAGAAATTATGAGTTCAAGTAGAAATAGAGGTTCCGACGAGCAGCAGATCGACTTGACGCCTATGTTGGACGTTGTGTTTATCATGCTGATCTTCTTCATCGTTACGGCGACATTCATTAAGTTGCCGGGTGTTGATATTGTTCGTCCCGGGGCATCCGTTCCCATTTCCCTGAAACCCAGTATGCTGGTTGCGATTGATTCAGACAGCAATATCTGGATCAACCGTGAGCTGATCGAGACCAAGTTCCTGCGTACTCAGATTGCCGCTTTATACGCTGATAACCCGCAAGGTGCATTGGTGATTCAGGCGGATGAAGAGGCGAAGGTAGAGCAAATTGCAATGGTTGCCGATGCTGCGAAGGAAGTTGGTGTGGTGCTCGTTCAAATTTCCGCAGAGGGGAGCTAGAGTCATGTCACGAGCCAAAGAAAGTGGTTATCTGTTGCTGTTGCCAGCCGCAGGGTTGGCGTTGGTTGTAGTTTTTGGTTTGCTGTTTTTAATGCAAGCCCTGATCAACGCAGATCAAAAAGAACCTGAGCAAGCTGAAGTATTTGCAATTGGTGATATTTGGCAGGAAGAGCCAGAAATTACCGAATTCAAAAAAGAAATTAAAGTAAACGAAGTAGACGAAGCGGAGCTGCCACCGGATCTTCCTCAGGTGGATGTGAGCGTAGATAACAATGTCGATATGGGCGGTTTGTCTGGCGATGCTTTGGAAATTGATCTTCAGGTAGAAGCCGGGGCTTTCTCGGACGGCGATGTAATCGCTCTGGTTCGGGTTAATCCGACCTATCCACAGCGCGCCGCTGAGCGTGGTATTGAGGGTTTTTGCACTGTTTATTTCACAATTACGGCCTTGGGTACCACAAGGGATGCTTATGTTCCTGAAGGTGAAGAGAACTGCAGTAACTCACTGTTCGAGCGTCCAAGTTTGCGCGCTATTGAGCGTTTCAAGTTCAAACCCAAGGTTGTGGATGGCGAAGCTGTAGAAATCGAACATGCCAACCGCTTTATCTATGAGTTAGAAGACTGATTTAGCAGTCGAAGACAAGATCAGGAATTTAGGATGCGTATTTTATTGCGAAGCATATTAATAGCTAAGGCAGCGTTGCTGCTCATGCTGATGTCATTTTCATCACAAAGCCAGGCGCAGGCAGCGTTTTCCTGTGCAGGCATGCCTTATATGGATGTGCATGAAAGACGACTCCGGGCCTTGGATCAAACAGTTAACCGTCGACTGGAAAGCCCTCGTTACCTGTTGAACCCTTTCCCCCCGGAAGATGACCCAGATGCAATTCTGCCAGATCCGGATCCTGTGGCGGCACTTGCAGAATTAAGTGATATACGTACGGATCGCTTAGAAAGTCATGAAAAAGCGGAGATATTTAATCTCTTCGCGTACGCTTACTATCTGAATGATGATATACCCCAAGCACTAAATTATTACCTACAGACAATCTCTGAAGAGGGTGCTAATGGTCCGCTTGTGGAGCGGAATCTTAAGACTATTGCCCAGCTCAATATGTTGGAAGATGATTTTCAGACAGCTCTTCAGTACTACCAAAACTGGGCGTGTGTTCGAGCATCAAAAACCGGTGTTGCCATTGAAGAGGTTCTCACCTCTCGTGAATATGCGGAAATAGCAAACATCTATTACCGTTTGGACGATCTGGATGGTGCTCTTGACTACATAGAGACTGCAATTAACCTGGAAGAAAACGCTGGAAATATAGGCCGTGAAAACTGGTACTCCATGCAGCGCTCGCTTTACTACCAGCAGAATGAAATCTCCTCGGTTATCGCGGTACTGAAAAAACTTATTGTCTATTATCCGAACGTAAAATACTGGCGTGAATTGGGTGGTATGTTTTCGGAACTTGAAGATACCGAATCACAACTGGCGGCCTATTATCTGACCTACCTGCAAAATGGTCTTGAGACTGACGGGCAGATGAAAGGCTTAGGTTATCTGATGATGGCTGCTGGCGCTCCTTATGAAGGTGCTCAGCTGATGGTTGAGGGTATTGAAAAGGGTATTATTGAAGAGAATGAAGAGACCATGCGTGCAATTGGCTCAGCCCTTTATCAGGCTCGCGAGTTGGAGGCGGCATTGCCTTGGATGGAGCGCGCTGCAGAAGCTGGTGGAGAAGGTGAAGCATATGCGGGCCTCACTGGTATCTACTCCTCCATGTTACGACATGAAGATGCAATACGTACTGGCCGGGAAGCACTCAGACTGGGTGGATTGAATCGTCCAGATCAGATAAAAATGGCTATTGGGGCCGCTCAGGTTGCATTGAGAGACTATAACGACGCCATTGAGACATTTGAAACTATTACAGATTCGCGGTCCTCTGCTGCTGCACAAGACTGGATTCGATATGCTGCTGGAGAAAGAGATCGTGAGGCGCAAATTCGTGCTTCTGGTATCGACTTGGATAATCTCTAATCAGTATTAGGTAAAATAAAAAAGCCGGAATAAATTCCGGCTTTTTTTTGCAGTAAAGAAGTGGTTTTAAACAGATTTTGTCAAAGATTTGCGTAATACCTTAGATGCCCGTCTGGAGTCGTATTGAGTCGGTCTGGTTTGGGGTAGGTCGGTAGCTTTGCACTCCTGAAAACCTTGACTGATAAACCAGTGAGCACCCTGTGTCGTGAGGCAATAGAGGTTTTCTATTCCAAGTGTGGTGGCCCAGTGCTCAATATGATGGACAAGTTTTGTACCCCTTCCACCATTTTGAAAATCAGGGTGTATTGCAAGACAGGCTAACTCTCCGGCTTTGTCCTCGGGGTAGTGGAAAAGCGCAGCACTAGCGACAATCATTCCATCGATATCGATAACCCGGAAGCAATCGATCTGTTGCTCTAATAAATCCCTATCCCTTTGAATCAGTTGTCCATTGGCTTCGAGAGGTTGTGTGATGTCCAGTATCCCACCGAGATCTTCAAGTGTAGCAACGCGGACCTTCTCAACATCACGCTCAACTATCATCAACCCGGATCCTTGAGGGGTAAAGAGCTCCTCAAGAACGGCGCCTTCTGTTTCAAAGTCAACTATATGGGCGCGGGGCAGGCCGTTGGAAATAGAGTCAACTGCAGCCTGAACCAAAGCATCGGGTTCAGACTGATCGGCAACCGCGTGTTCAAGTTGCAGTATATTGAATACACTTTCGTTTTCAGCGCGAAGTGTTGCCAAGCAAGATTCGGTGGTAAAACAAATCAGTTTGTCAGCGCCAATAGCTTTACTGACCGCTGAAGTGAGTTCAGCGATGGAAAGGTTAAAAATCTCGCCGGTAAGCGAATAACCCAGGGTAGGAATAACTACTATGGCGCCACTGGCCAGTGCTGCATCAATTCGGCCAGCGTGGATGTGACGTATTTGGCCGGTGTATTGGTAGTCGATACCTTCTTTGACTCCCAAAGGGCGAGCAGCAACAAAATTGCCGGTGAGAACCGGGGTTTGCATGCCGAAACCGGGAGTGTGTGGCATTCCACGGCTGAATGCCTTGAGAATCGACTCCTGTGTTTTGTGTATGGCGGCGCAAATGGTATCCAATTGTTCAGCCGGGGTTATGCGTAGTCGATTTACTATTTCACTATTGAACCCGGCAGATTTCAAAGAGGCTTCAATTTGAGGTCTTGCACCATGGACTATGACCAGTTTAATGCCGAGACATGAAAGTAAAGTAAGATCGTGCACCAGATCCTGGAAATTATCAGAATCAATAGCGTCGCCCGGAAGGCCGACCACAAAAGTCTTGTCGCGGTGGGCCTGTATATAAGGCGCAGCGAATCTGAACTGTGATGAAAATGTTGAAGCCCTGTTTGTCATAGAGGGTATTTACATCCGTTAGTGGGTCGATGCCAATTTTGGGCGCGCATTCTAGCCGATACAATAGTTGTTTATAAGAGATGCATATAATTGCACCGCGGGCTCTATCTGGTTACCGGGTAAATATTCATTGACGGCGTGGGCCTGATTGATGGAACCGGGCCCAAGGATAAGTGTATCCAGACCGAGATTCTTGTAGAAAGGCGCTTCGGTAGCAAAGGATACAGAGCCCGGGGAGTTGCCACTGAATTGTGCGGACAG
Source organism: Pseudomonadales bacterium (assembly GCA_041595415.1). Classification (GTDB taxonomy): domain Bacteria; phylum Pseudomonadota; class Gammaproteobacteria; order Pseudomonadales; family GM7GCV1; genus JABJGI01. The sequence goes on from JBFHKI010000009.1 coordinate 10,745, forward strand.
GCTAACCAGAGGGCTGTCTATTGTTTGCTCAAAAGGATCAATACCTTCTAACAGACTACGCCTTTCAATCGGGCAATCCCATTTTCTGGCAATGGGTTCGATCATGGCATCAATACGGGATTTCATTTCGCTGTTTAGCATCCCCGGTAAGGTTCGTAAGTCAAATTCGATATCACAATGACTGCAAATACGGTTGGGGTTATCACCACCGTGAATACAGCCGGGGTTGAGCGTAGGCACCGAAACAACAAAGCCCGTATTGCGGTATTCGGACTGTAAGTCCTTTCGCAGGTTCAAAAGGCCAGACAGAACTTCGTGCATAACCTCCATTGCGTTAATTCCGAGTTGCGGGTTGGAGGAATGACCGGCTTTGCCCTGAACATGGATGGACTCCATCATAATGCCCTTGTGCATATGGATTGGCTGCAGATCGGTAGGCTCGCCGATGACGACAGCTTCAGCGTGAGCAACCTGCTCCCGGATCAGTGCACGTGCTCCAGCCATAGAGGTTTCTTCGTCTGAGGTAGCGACAATGACAAGAGGTTTATTCAGGCGGTCCAGGTCAAATAGTGAAAGAGATTTAAGCAGCACGGCAAAAAAACCTTTCATATCGGTTGTGCCGAGGCCCTGATAGCCAAGATCGGTTTTTAATAAAGTGAAGGGTGAGCCGGTCCAGAGATTGGGGTCGCAGGGAACCGTATCGGTATGACCGGAGAAAACAAGGCCACCTGTACCGCTGCCACGGCTGGCGTAGAGATTAAGTTTTTGGCCATCAGCCGAGATAGGTTGTAGTTGAATGTCGAAACCCAAAGCATCAAACCAATTGGCGAGCAATTCAATACTGCCGCGATTGCTCATATCAAACTCGGTTTGAGTTGAGCTGATTGAAGGGCTGGCAATCAATTGAGCCAATGCGTCTTCAAATTGCGGGCTGGATTTGGTGCTCATGAAAATATAGGCTCGTTTGTTTAATATCCTGAGTTTGTTGTACTTAACAGCAGGTTACAATTGCTTTGGTTGCCGGCTCTGGATAGGTTAGGCTGGTTAAGTATTCACGCACTATAACGAAAGGTGCTACAGAATTGAAAAGTTCGCATCCATTGCTGTCTTTGAAGAGCATTGTTGAAGCCCTTAAAGAGGATGGGTTTCTCAGTGAGTCAGATGCTGTCCGCGCCTCTGGTGGTTCAGTAAAGGTCCATCCTATTAACGCAATTGCCTCCATGCAGTTGACTGACCAGCGCAGCAGCAAGGGCAAAATCATTACTGATGACGCTTTATCCAGTTGGTACGCCGATAAAGTGGGTCTGGAATACTTTCAAATAAACCCTTTAAAAGTGGATGTGGAGGCTATTACCCAGGTAATGAGCTACGCCTACGCCGCCAGTAATAAAATTCTTTGTGTCGAGGTGCGGCCTGGCGAGGTATTGATAGCCACCGCAGAGCCGCATAAGGATTCCTGGATACCCAGCATAGAGCAAACCACCAAGAAAAAAGTTAAAAAAGTGTTTTGCAGTCCGGAGCATATCGACAAGTATCTGGTTGAGTTTTACAGCATTGCCAAGTCTGTTTCCGGCGCGGATGATGGTGAGGCTAAAGCGGCGGCAGCGGCCAGTATTTCCAACTTTGAGCAGTTACTTGACCTTACCGGTGACCGGGAGGTTGGTGCCGACGATAAACATATCGTCAATATCGTTGACTGGCTATTGCAATACGCCTTTTCACAACGTGCCAGTGATATCCATATCGAACCGCGTCGCGAAATCGGCAGCGTCCGGTTTCGTATTGATGGCGTCCTGCACGATGTGTATGAAATGCCACGCCACGTCACCAACGCCGTTACCAGTCGTATAAAAGTGTTGGGACGTATGGATGTTGCTGAAAAGCGGCGTCCACAGGATGGACGTATCAAAACGCGAATGGCCGATGGCGACGAGGTAGAGTTACGTCTGTCGACTTTGCCAACCGCTTTTGGCGAAAAACTGGTAATGCGTATCTTCGACCCGGAAGTATTGCTGCGTTCTTTTGAAGATATGGGCTTACAGGGTAAGGATGGCAAAATCTGGGCTGAAATGATTGGTCGCACCTCAGGTATCGTTTTGGTCACCGGGCCGACTGGGTCGGGTAAAACCACAACTCTCTATACCAGCTTGCGACAGATCGCTACCAAGGAAGTAAATGTTTCAACCCTGGAAGACCCGATTGAAATGGTAGTGGACCAGTTCAATCAGACTCAGGTGCAGCCCAAAATTGGCCTCGATTTTGCCTCGGGGGTACGTACACTTTTACGGCAAGACCCCGACGTTATTATGGTTGGCGAGATCCGTGATCTTGAGACCGCTGAAATGGCTGTTCAGGCGGCTTTGACAGGACATTTGGTGATCTCAACCTTGCATACCAACGATGCCTGTTCTGCCATTACCCGGTTACAGGATTTGGGACTGCCAGCACATTTAATCCGCGTTACCCTTAACGGCGTTATGGCCCAGCGACTGGTACGCAAGCTCTGCAGTCATTGCCGGGAAGAAATTGAGCCGACAAAGGATTCATGGCAACTGCTGGTTCGACCATTCAAAGCAGAAATGCCTTCCAAAGTTTACAAAGCTGTGGGATGTCTGGAGTGCCGAAATACAGGCTATATGGGTCGGGAAGGTATATACGAATTCCTGCAACCTACAACAGAGGTACGCAAGCTGATAGTCGACAACTGTGATTTACAGTCTTTGCGGATGAGAACCTACCGGGAGGGAGCGCAAACTTTGCGTCTGAGCGGAGCACGCAAAGTGGCAGCAGGTATTACCACCATTGAAGAAGTGCTGCGGGTAACACCGACAGTTGAAGATTTTTAAATTCTAAAAGAAACAAGATAATGAGCTCAAACCTGTTTGATAGCCTGGTTCTCTGCCCGGACGATCCCATTCTGCAGCTTATGATTTTGGCGCGAAATGATTCCAATCCTCAAAAGGTCGATCTGAGCGCTGGAGTCTACAAAGATGAGCAAAGCCATACACCGGTAATGGCTTCAGTTAAAACCGCAGAACGGCGCCGTACCGAACAGGAAGACAGTAAAGCTTATCTCGGATTGGCCGGAGATCTGCGCTTTAATCGGCTGCTGGCGGAGCTGGCTCTTGGTGAAAACCACCCTGCTCTGGTTGAGGCCAGAGTATCGACTATCCAGACCACAGGTGGCTCCGGTGCAATTCGTATAGCCGCCGAGCTGTTCAAAAAAATTCGAGGTGGCACAAGAGTGTGGGTCAGCAATCCAACTTGGGCTAATCATATTCCCTTGCTGGAGGCGGCCGAAAACGAAGTTGTCAGCTACAGCTATTATCGTCACGGTGAATCAGGTGTGCTTTTTGATGAAATGCTGGAGCAGCTTGCGGCAGCAAAAAACGGCGATGTTATTTTGTTGCAGGGCAGTTGTCATAATCCATGCGGGGAAGATCTCAGTTTGGAGCAATGGCAGCAACTGACAGATTTTGTGCTACACAAAAACCTGCTGCCCTTTGTTGATATTGCCTATCATGGTTTAGCAGACGGGCTGGATACTGATGCTCAGGGTTGGCGCTATATGGCGGCAAGGGTGCCGGAAATGCTGATCAGTTATTCCGGTTCAAAAAATTTCTCTCTATACCGGGATCGCGTCGGGGCTTTGATGGCCATAAGTCCGGATACAGAGTGCGCCCACAGGGTGCATACAAACATGATGACTATCAGTCGAGTACTCTATTCCCTGCCGCCAGCGCACGGTGCATTTGTGGTGGCCGAGATACTGGACGATAGCGAGCTGCGAAAGTTTTGGATGTCGGAGCTGGATGATATCCGTACTCGTGTGTTGTCGGTACGCCGCGGCTTTGCCGACGCTCTGAGGGAAAAAACAGGTAGCTCGCGTTTTGAATTTATTCGCGAACAAAAGGGCATGTTCAGCTTTTTAGGCATCAACACCACACAGGTGGCGGCAATGCGCCAAAATCACAGTATCTATTTGCTGGATTCCAGCCGTATCAATATCGCGGGTCTTACCTCAAGCAACCTTGATTATGTAGCTCAAGCTGTTGCTGCGGCTCTCTGAAGCGGCAACTAACGAAGAGAAATTATTTCCCAGCCGAGTTTGTCCGCTGTGGCTTTGAGTTTATCGTCAGGATCAACGGCAATAGCTTTATTCACAATGTGCATGAGGGGTAAATCATTGTGAGAGTCGGAATAAAACCAGGCCGTGTCCAGGGCTGTAATATCCTCGCCGAGCCATTGCTTGATTTTGGTTATTTTGCCTTCGGCAAAACAGGGTGTGCCGATAAAGTTACCGGTATAGCGGCCCTCCAGGATTTCCGGTTCTGAGCAAATGAGGTGGTTAATTCCCAGCCGGGCAACGATGGGTTCAACTACGAAGCGATTTGTCGAGGTGATAACCGCGATTTGATCTCCAGCTTGTCGGTGTTGGTTTACCAGCTCCACGGCTTTTGGAAGCCAGATAGATTCGATAGCTTCTTGCATAAAATCAGCGTGCAATTGCGCCAATGTATGCCGATCAAACTGCGTCAGGGGTGCCAGCGCAAATTGCAGATAGGCGGCAACATCCAGACGGCCTTCCTCGTAGTCGCGGTAAAAATCTTTATTGCGCTGTCGGTAGGCTTCTACATCAACCAGCGCACGGGAAACCAGAAATTCACCCCAGAGATAATCGCTGTCGCCGCCAATCAGGGTATTATCGAGATCAAATAGTACGAGTGTCATAGTTACAGTCTTGGTAATGGCTCATTCTAACAGCGAAAAAATTGAAAGCGATGTGCTTTTTGGTTTGACCGAAGCGCATCTGGCGTTCATTCCTCAAAGTAGCATGAAGATACACAGGGAATGCCTTGGTGTTTTCGAAAAAATGCAAAAAGCGGCAGCGGTCGATGGAATAGAGATCAGGGTTGCCAGCGGTTTTCGCAGCTTCGAGCGACAACTGGCGATATGGAACGCCAAAGCTTTGGGGCAGAGGGACTGTCTTGATGACTCGGGCAATTGCCTGGATCTGGCAAAGATGTCTGATCTTCAGGCGGTACAGGCCATTATGCGTTTCTCAGCCCTGCCCGGTGCTTCGCGGCATCACTGGGGAACCGATCTGGATATCTATGATGCTGCCTTGATTGGTGAAGACTACGTATTGCAGCTTGTGGAGGCTGAGTATCGGCCGGGAGGCCCTTTCCATAAACTAAATCTGTGGTTGTCCGAGCACGCCGGGGACTATGGGTTCTACCGACCCTATATAACGGACAAGGGCGGCGTTGCCAGCGAAGCCTGGCATATCAGTTACCGACCCTTGGCGCAGCGTTACAGCTCTGCATTTAACCTGGAGAGCTTAGCCCATGTCCTGAATGGTGTGGAAATGGCCTTGAAAGAGACTGTTCTCAAGAATCTGCAATATCTTTTTGAGCGATATATACAAATCCCCTAAGATAGCCACCCCTTTACAGCGACCCGCGGCAAGGCCAAGAACTATGTCTGAGCAAAAAAGCATCGAAGAAATCTGGCAATTGATCCGCTCTGAAGCGGAACAGGTGGTTCTTTCCGAAAGCGCTTTGGTCCCCTATCTATCACGCTGTATCTTGCGGCACTCCGGATTTGATGCCTCCCTCGCTTGTGTCCTTTCGAATGAGCTGGCCGCACCCCACCTGCAAGCTGACGTTATCAATCAGTTTATTCGCGAAGCCTTGCAGGGTGATCAGGGCATTATCGAGGCTGTGGCCGCCGACCTTAATGCTCATGTTGAGAGAGATCCCGCTGCTGGTGGTTGGTTAACGCCCTACCTTTACTTCAAGGGTTTTCACGCGGTACAGAGTCACCGTGTAGCCCATTGGCTCTGGAACAACCAGCGCACCCACCTTGCTCGGCACATGCAGGCTCGGAGTTCGCAGGAATACGATGTCGATATTCATCCGGCAGCAAGACTGGGCAAGGGCATAATGATTGATCACGCGACCGGGGTGGTTATCGGAGAAACCGCCGTTGTCGAGGACGATGTATCTCTGCTGCACGGCGTTACTTTGGGTGGCACCGGCAAAGAGTGTGGCGATCGGCATCCCAAAATTCGTCGCGGTGTTCTGATTGGCACCGGGGCAAAAATCTTGGGGAATATTGAAGTAGGAGTTGGTGCCAAGGTAGGAGCGGCGAGTCTGGTACTGGAATCCGTTGCCCCCCATACCACGGTTGCCGGTGTACCGGCCAAAGTGGTTGGTAGCCCTTCAGTGGAGTCACCAGCCCTGGATATGCATCATGAGCTCAGCTGAGGCTGGGCATAAAAAAGGCCCGCAATTGCGGGCCTTTTTTATGCGTTAATAAATCAAACGCCTTTGGCGGCAGCTCGTTCCATGGCTTCGGAAATAAGCTGTTTGGCTTCAGCAGCATCGCCCCAGCGATCAATTTTTACCCACTTGTTGCTTTCCAGGTCTTTGTAGTGCTCAAAGAAGTGTTCAATCTGATGCAAAGTGATAGCTGGCAGATCGGAGTAGTTTTCAACATTTTCGTAACGACGGGTTAGCTTGGTGCTGGGTACGGCCAGCAGTTTTTCGTCCTGACCCGCTTCATCACTCATGACCAAAACACCGATAACGCGGCAATTTACCACGGCACCTGGGGCAATAGCTCTGGTGCTGGCAATCAGCACATCGATCGGGTCTCCGTCGTCGGACAGGGTGTGAGGTACAAACCCGTAGTTGCCGGGATAGCGCATGGAGGTGTAGAGATAACGATCGACAAAAAGCGCTCCGGAGTCTTTGTCCATCTCGTATTTGATAGGCTCGCCACCGATGGGCACTTCAATAATTACGTTGATGTCTTCGGGCGCGTTCTTTCCTACGGGTATGGCATTAAGATTCATTGTGTACTACCGATATAGTCTGATGGAAAAATGGGCGCACATTATCGATGCGCCGCACAAGTGGTTCAAGTCCAAAACCAAATAAACCCGGCATTTGCCGGGTTTATTTGGTCAATTTTGCCGCTTAGAGTATTGGGGCGATAACCAGGCTGACAATTGCCATCACATTGATCAGGATATTCATGGATGGTCCGGAGGTGTCTTTGAAAGGATCACCGACGGTATCACCTACTACCACCGCAGCATGCGTATCTGTTCCCTTGCCACCGAGGTTGCCTTTCTCAACATATTTTTTGGCGTTATCCCAGGCACCGCCAGCGTTTGCCATCATCAGGGCCATAAGAACACAGCCGAGCAATGCGCCAGCCAGCATGCCGCCAACGGCCTCTGCACCTAAAGTAAAGCCGATTACGGGAGGTGAGGCCACAGCGATAATACCGGGAAGCATCATACGTTTAAGGGCTGCGGTTGTTGCGATATCCACACATTTTGCGTTATCTGGCTCGGCCGTGCCTTCAAGGAGTCCGGGTATCTCACGGAACTGGCGTCGAATTTCGTTGATCATATCGAAGGCTGCATCTCCCACCGCTGTCATAGTGATTGAGGAAATCAGGAAGGGAATGCTTCCGCCAATAAACAAACCGACCAAGACTATCGGCTCAGAAAGGAGCAGTTCAAAATCCGGTTGGTGTAAGCGGATGGTTTCAACAAAGGCGGCAATAATGGCTAATGCCGCCAGAGCCGCTGCTCCTATGGCAAAGCCTTTACCTATTGCAGCGGTGGTATTGCCAAGTTCGTCGAGGGAATCTGTAATTTCGCGAACCTCTTCACCCATGCCACCCATTTCGGCAATGCCTCCGGCGTTATCGGCTACCGGACCATAGGCATCGATGGCCATGGTTATGCCCACCGTGGATAGCATTCCGACAGCGGCGATGCCAACACCGTATAAGCCGGACAGGGCTGTAGAGATAAAAATAATTGCCGCAATACAGAGAATGGGCAGAACCACTGATTGCATACCTACAGAAAGGCCAGTGATCATCACCGTTGCAGCACCTGTTTCACCGGATTTGGCTATTTTGCGAACCGGAGCTCCGCCGGTGTAGTACTCGGTTATCAGGCCTATGGCCACGCCACCGACAGCACCGCAGAGAACGGATAACCAGATATTGACCGGCAGGCCCATTTGTTGAACAAGGATAAAGGCGCCAGCGAGAAAAATTACCGGCGCTCCCAGTGTTCCAGTCCGTAGCGCCGCTGCGGGCGCCGCTCCAGAACGCATTTTCACCACCATGATCATAATGATTGAAGAAATCAGGCCGATGCTGGCCAGCGCCAATGGCAGCATCATCATGGATTCCCTTGCGGCAATGGTCATGGTGGATGCAATGGCAATTGAGGCAATCATGGCGCCACAGTAGGATTCAAAAATATCAGAGCCCATGCCGGCAACGTCGCCAACATTATCGCCGACATTGTCGGCAATAACTCCGGGATTGCGCGGATCGTCCTCGGGAATACCCGCTTCAATCTTGCCAACCAGGTCAGCGCCGACATCAGCACTTTTGGTAAAGATACCGCCCCCTACGCGAGAGAACAGCGCCACACAGGACGCGCCCATGCCGAAGCCCTCGAGCGAGTGGGCATCACCACCGAGAAACCAGTAGAGACCTCCGAGGCCAATCAGGCCGAGAGAGGCGACGCATAAGCCCATAATTGAACCGCCAAAAAATGCCACTGTCAGCGCGCTGGCTGCACCATCGGTAGCGGCCGCCGTAGCGGTGCGGACATTGGCTTTGGTAGCGGAATACATTCCCAGCCAACCGGCGATGGAGGAAGAAAGTGCGCCAACCACAACAGCAATGGCGGTATTTCCATCCAGCGCCAACCAGGTAAGGATCACCAGTACAGCCAGGAAAATCACCAGGATGGAGTATTCCCGACGCATGAAGACCATGGCTCCCAGATGAATCTGGTCGGCGATTTTTTTTATATTGTCTTCGCCTTCGGGGTATTTGGTAACAATTTTATAAAGGATAAAAGCGCAGATCAGACCGATTACGCCGAGAATTGGCGGTATTGCCGTTAGTGATGTGGACTCAAACATGGATCCCCCCCTGTTTTTGCAGTCACAAAGTTTTTACAGCCAGTCGATAGTATCCTTTATCAGGCAGGGGGGCCAACTGGTATAACGATTCGGGCTATCAACCTCTTACAAAAATTTTGTTTGGGAATCTTTCTGGTAGGCAAATCGGTTAAGGCTGGATTCTATAGATTTGGCATCCAGACCGGCTTCTTTGAGCAACTCGTTACGGCTTGCCTGATCCTGGAAATTATCGGGCAGACCGAGTTGCAGCACTTTAACCTCAAGGCCTTCCCTGTTTATCAGCTCGGCAACGGCGGAACCAGCGCCACCAGCTACGGCATTTTCTTCAACTGTAAGAAGATGACTATGGGTTTTACAGAGCTGAAGGATCAGGTCTTCATCCAGAGGTTTGGCAAAACGCATATCCACCAGAGTAGCGTCAAATTTTTCAGCTGCCTCGATGCAGTCTTTTAACACTACACCAAAGGCCAGAATGGCGGCTTTTGCACCCTCTCGACGAATCACAGCTTTGCCGACAGGCAGAGATTTGAGTTCGGTTTCTATACTTGTGCCCGGGCCGGTTCCACGTGGATAACGAACGGCAGCAGGACCCTGGTAACGGTATGCGGTGGTTAGAAGTTGGCGACATTCGTTTTCATCCGAAGGTACCATCACCAGCATATTGGGAATGCAACGCAGGTAACTGATGTCATACGCTCCGGCGTGGGAGGCACCGTCCTCGCCCACCAAACCAGCCCGATCCAGAGCAAAGGTGACGTCGAGATTCTGCAGAGCAACATCGTGAATCAGTTGATCGTAACCGCGTTGCAAGAAAGTGGAATATATAGCTACGACGGGTTTGATATCTTCACAGGCCATGCCGGCAGCCAGTGTTACAGCGTGTTGTTCGGCAATGGCAACGTCGACGTAACGATCCGGGAAGCGGCGCGAGAATTCCACCATGCCAGAGCCTTCGCGCATGGCGGGGGTTATGCCGACCAACTTTTCATCGAGGGTTGCCATATCGCACAGCCAGGTTCCGAAAATGTCCTGATATTTGGGTAATTTCGCTTTCTCCTGGTTACCCTTGGGCTTGGGATTCGGATCAATTTTTGCCAGTGAGTGGTAGGCGATGGGATCCTCTTCAGCCGGAGTAAAACCACGGCCTTTTTCTGTTACCAGATGCAGAAGTACAGGTTCTTTAAGCTCACGCAGGTTTTGCAGGGTGTCGATCAGGGATTTGATATTGTGTCCGTCAATGGGGCCGATGTAGTTAAAACCCATCTCTTCAAACAGAGTGCCGGGCGAAACCATGCCTTTCATATGTTCTTCTGTTCGGCGAACAAACTCAGATGCCGGTGGAATCTTGGAGAGCACTTTCTGTCCCTCACGACGAATCTGGTTGTAGAGCTTGCTGGCCCAGATTCGTGAAAAATAGGTCGAGAGTCCGCCAACATTTTCCGAAATGGACATGCGGTTATCATTGAGAACCACAAGCATCTCAGCACCACTGCCGGCCACATGATTGAGTGCCTCGAAGGCCATGCCGGCCGACATGGCGCCATCGCC
>JBFHKI010000010.1:0-21190 GCA_041595415.1 Pseudomonadales bacterium
CTGGCCCCGGAATATCTTCTCAGTCACCCGCTTCCACAATCCCGTGTTGTGGATGCACAGAGTCGCGCGACCCAATTCCCTAACCGAATCTATGCTGACAACCCGCGCTATCAATTAATGGCAGCACGGGTAAAGGTTGCCGATGCCGAAACGCCCGAATTAGCAGTGCGCAATTTCGGCAATGCCTATCGTCAATCCCCGACGTCCAATGTTGCTAAATACGCCTACAGCCTTGCCTTACAACAGGCTCATCGCCTGGATGAAGCTTTCCCTCTGGCCGAGGAATTACTCGCTTCATATCCGGACAACTTGGTATTCCAGTCACTATATGTGGAGCTTTTGCTGGACGCTGACAAGGCAAAGACTGCCTTGGATTACTTGCTCAGTCTGCCTGCCAAACAGAGCACTAACCATGTTTTGAGCATGCAACTGGCCGAGACCTATAGCCGATTGAACCAGTTTGAATCCGCAGTTCAGGTATTGACTGGAGAAACCGCCAAATTCCCCAACGACCCGGTTATCTGGTATGAACTTGCCGAGGCGAATGGTCTGGCGGGCGAGATTTATCAACTGCACCTGGCGCGGGCGAAATACTTCGAACTGGTTGGCAACTTCAGCCAGGCCATTCAACATATCCGGTCGGCTAAACGTGAATTGGGTGAAAACCCCATCGAACAGGCCGTTTTGGACCAACGCATTCGCCGTATAGCCGAACTTCAATCGCAAGAAATGGCTTTCTGAAGCGCCATTTCCTATATGCCAAACGGCTTAACTAGTTTTTCAGCTGATCTTGTCGAAAATCCAACATTCGCTGCAAGGATTTACGCGCCAGTCCGGCCGTAACCTGGGGCACAAAAATTTCATTTTCACTTTGCTTGCTGAATACTGATTCCAACTGCTCCAGTGAATTCATGGCCATCCAGGGACAATTGGCACAGGAGCGACAGGTCGCCCCCTCTCCCGCCGTGGGAGCGATGATCAATTCTTTATCCGGCACAGCTTTCTGCATTTTGTAAAAAATACCCTGATCAGTGGCCACAATCAGTTGGGAATTCGGCAAGCTCTGCGCCGCAGAAATAAGTTGCGAAGTGGAACCCACAGCATCGGCCAAAGCGATGACTGACTCCGGTGATTCAGGGTGCACCAGAACCGCGGCTTCCGGATAGAGCTTTTTGGCTTCCAGAATACGGATACTTTTAAATTCTTCATGCACGATACAACTGCCCTGCCACATAACCATATCTGCGCCGGTCTGCTTTTGTACATAGCTGCCCAGATAACGGTCTGGAGCCCAAAGTATCTTTTTACCCTGTGAATCAAGGTAATCCACCAGGTCAACAGCTATGCTGGAGGTAACCACCCAGTCAGCTCTGGCTTTTACGGCGGCAGAAGTGTTCGCGTACACCACCACTTCGCGATCTGGATACTGATCACAAAACTCCGAGAATTCTTCCGCCGGACACCCCAGATCGAGCGAACAGGTTGCCTCCAGCGTTGGCATTAACACCCGCTTCTCAGGGCTGAGTATTTTTGCGGTCTCACCCATAAACTTCACACCGCAAACCACCAACGTCGAAGCCTCTGATTCGGAGCCAAAACGGGCCATCTCCAACGAATCCGAGACACAGCCTCCGGTTTCTTCCGCCAGAGCCTGGATGACCGGATCGGTGTAATAGTGAGCGATCAGCACGGCATCCTGCTGCTTTAATTGCGCCTGAATTCGGCTTATCACCTCAGCTTGCTGCTGTTCGGAAAGCGGGCTCGCCAGTTCGCGAATACTGAGTGCATGAGTTAACGCCTCGGAGAGAGACTGGTTATTGGCATTCATGAATATATAAATAGAGAGGGATTGCTTAGGTCACGCCAGCATAGTTCGCTTACAGAAAATGGCAAGTATTGGGGTGAAAATTTAGCCGAAAGCCCGAACCGCTTCCCTGGTTCTCATCCAACGTCCAATCGCAAATAAATAAACCCGCACAAGGCGGGCTTCTTTTATTTGGTGGGCCGTGCTGGATTCGAACCAGCGACCAATTGGTTAAAAGCCAACTGCTCTACCAACTGAGCTAACGGCCCCACATAAAAATCATTTCCAAGTTTTGCCCGACAAACAGTGTCTTGACCGGGTTGCCAAAGGCCTCAAAAATGAGGCGTGTATGGTATAGCATAAAGTTCAAAAAACAAGTCGATTTGAGACAGTTTTTTCAATCGATATAAGGAGTGGGATCCTCGACCCCCGCCGCCTCAAAACCAGCCTGCCGAAGCCGGCAACTATCGCACTTGCCACAGGCTTTTCCCGTCGAGTCGGCCTGATAGCAGGACACCGTTTTTGCATAATCCACCCCGAGGGAAATACCCAGCTGGATTATCTCCGCCTTGGACAATTCAATCAGGGGCGTTTCAATCCTGATACTTTCCCCTTCCACACCCTCTCTGGTAGCCAGATCGGCCATCCTCTGGAAGGCTGCTATATACTCCGGTCGACAATCGGGGTAGCCGGAATAATCCACCGCGTTCACTCCCATAAATATACTGTGAGCCCCAAGCACTTCAGCATATCCCATGGCAATACTCAGAAAAACTGTATTGCGTGCCGGAACATAGGTTACAGGAATACCTTCGGAACAAACCTCTGGCACCGCGATGCCATCATCTGTCAGGGCTGAACCGCCAATAGCCCGCAAATCCAGGGATATGACTTTATGATCCTTGGCACCCATAAACCGACTTAGCGCAAGCGCAGCTTTGAGCTCAGATTGGTGACGCTGACCGTAATCAAAGGACAGGGTATAAGCCTGATAACCCTCGTCCAGAGCCTTGGCCAGCAGAGTTGTGGAATCAAGCCCTCCGGAAAAAAGCACTACCGCCTTCTTAACCTGTTCCGAGCTCACCGTCCCTTCTCCTCATGCCATAAGGTTTTATGTAACTGGGTCTGGAAACGCACAGGAAGCCGATCAGCGAGAATATCCTCTGCCAGCTGTGTGGCACTCATTTTGCCGTGTACAGGCGAAAAGAGCACATGTGCTACGCGCTCTGCGAGTTGATATTCGATCAATTTGCTTTTGCTCCACTGGTAATCATCTTCGGTCTCTATAACAAACTTTACCTCATCGTTTTTTTTCAGATGGGCAATATTGTCTCCGAGGTTTCGATGACATTCACCGGAAGATGGCGTTTTTAAATCCATGATAACGCTGATACGTTTATCGACCCGATCAATCGGCATCGCCCCGCTGGTTTCCAGACTGACGTCAAAGCCTTGATCAGCAAGTTCTCTCAGCAGTTCCACACATTCAGGCTGAGCCAAGGGTTCTCCGCCGGTAACGGTAACAAAAGGCGTCGCGTAATCCTTGGTCTGCTGCAGTATCTCTGGAATCGACATCCGTTGACCGCCTTCGAAAGCGTAAGCGGTATCGCAATAAACACAACGCAGGGGGCATCCGGTCAGACGGATAAACACCGTCGGCAAACCAACCCGGGAGGATTCGCCCTGCAAAGAGTAAAAGATTTCCGTAATACGAATTCGGTCAGACATAAACTACCGATTCGTCAAGATTGCGGCTGGTTGATTTCTTCTAACAATTCCGTAGCTCGGGCACCGATATCACCACCCAAACCCTGAGCTTGTATTAACAGGGGCTTAGCCTGCTCGAGATCATTTAAATTTACATAGACTCGGGCAAGCTTATAGAGAGCTTCCCCATATTTCCGGTGATCCGGAAAATCCCGAACCAAACCCGCATAAGCTTCACGGGCATCTTCATTTTCCCCTGCCACCCAGTGGGTTTCACCAACCCAGTAGTAAGCATCTGCCGCCACTGGATCTTCCGGGTAATTCGCTATAAGGGTCTTAAACGCTTCCAAAGCACCTGCACGATCGCCATTGCGCAACTTGGACAGAGCTTCGCTGTAATGCTGTGCAGCTCCCTCGTTATTAATTTGCGGCGGGGTAATATTTGTCACACCGGTCGCGGGCGAAGTATCACCCACAACAGCAGTTTGCGGCTGTGGATTTTCAGCAGGGTTGGCCGTCAACCTCAGAATTCGGGAATCCAGGTTGGCATAATCTGTTGATTGACGCGATTGCAGCCTTTGCAGCTCGTAGCTCAACTCTTCAACCAGTCCTCGCAGAGCCGATATTTCAGAGCGGAGTGTTTGTATATCCAGGTAGAGGGCAACTGTGGCCGACTGTTCCTGTGTTTGCTGATCAGCAACCGCTTGTGGAGAAGGTCTCGTCCCAACAGGACGCTCTTCAACAGGTGCCTGAGCCAGCAATGACTGGCTTAAGCTCAGAAACAAAAAAACCACGCCGGCATATACCGACGTGGTTTGCTTATAACTCATTTTTCTTATTTGATCTCTACGCGTCGATTTTGTGACCATACACGTTCACCAGTACCGTTAGCTGCCGGACGCTCTTCACCATAGCTGATGGTTTCCAGACGGCTGGCACTAACGCCTTGCAATACCAAGAAGTCGTAAACCGCTTTGGCGCGACGCTCACCCAAGGCTATGTTGTACTCACGTGTTCCACGCTCATCAGCATGACCTTCCAGGCGAACACGACCAGTGCTGGTGCGCAGAGCCGCTGCAACGCGTGTTAGAGCCGCACGTGTTTGTGGGGTCAGAGTTGACAGATCGAAGTCGAAGTACAAAACGATATCGGATTTGTTAACCACCGCACCGCCATTAGCCATAGATGTTCCGCCAATGTAGGTTTGGTCTGCCCGGATGGTAGGTGTTGTTGGAACAGTCTCAACAACAACCGGCGCGACCTCTTGAGCAGAGGCATCTTCCATCATGGTATCCTCTGTGTCAGTGGTCCCAGTCGAGGAACAAGCCACCAGTAGCATTGAAAAGATGCCCAGTAAAAAAATGTTTGTTTTAACTTTCATGATTGTGGATTCCCATATTTAAATTGGTAGTTGCTATAACGGCGACCAAGCTGGCTCACGAACATCCGTAGATGTTGTCGCCGGAAGATTATATTTCACCCCTGCGTCAAGTGATACAGCTGCAAGAATACTATTTCCATTAATTTTTGTAGCATACATCACTAAAGCACCGTTTGGCGATATGGTCGGAGACTCATCTAGGTCTGTTTGTGTGACGATGATCAAAGTATCGTCAGTTAAATCCTGAACCGCTATATGAAATATGCCTTCGTTTCGATGAACCATCACCAAAAAGCGACCATCAGCCGACAATCGTGGACGTGCGTTGTAATCGCCCCGATAGGTTAATCGCGCAATACGTCCTGTCTGTAAATCCAGTTCATAAATCTGCGGACGACCACCCCGATCCGAGGTAAATACCAGACTTTTGCCATCTGCTGTCCAGTTAGGCTCTGTGTCGATTGCAAAATGATCTGTCAGGCGGGTAAATTCATTAGTCTGCAAATCCAACATATAGAGCTCCGGGTTGCCATCCTTGCTCAGCACCAACGCCATCTTGGTGCCGTCCGGCGAGAAAGCCGGCGCTCCGTTTATGCCGACAAAGTTGGTCAACTGACGGCGCTCACCGGTTCGAAGGTTTTGCATAAAAATAGCCGAACGGGTGGTCTCAAAAGAAACGTAGGCTATGTCTTCACCATTAGGCGACCAGGCGGGTGACATAATGGGTGCAGCCGACTCGATAACCAACTGCTCTCTGGCTCCATCCTGATCCGCCAACATCAGGCGATACCTTCTTTGACCCTCTGCGTTTAAAGAATCGGTTACATAGAGAATTCTCGAACTGGCGATTCCCGGTATGCCGGTAATTTGCTCATAGGCCAAATCGCTGACCCGATGAGAAACATCACGACCGTCTTCCGGGCCAGCCGTAAGGCGGCGTCCCAGAACCTGTCTGCCACTGGGCACATCGTATAATTCGACTTCAGCAACCATATTGCCATCAACAATCGCGGCACTACCCAACATCAGATAATCGGCATCGAGGACTCGCCAATCCCGGAAATTAATCTCGTCCCCCGGGGCTGGAAAGCTCAACATATTTTGCGGCTCGATAATTTCGAACAAGCCACTTAGCCTTAGATCATTGGCAATAATTTGATCAAACGCCGAGGGTGCAATACCTCGACCCTCCCAGGCAAAAGGAACAACGGCAATCCGGGTCTGCTGATCTACTCCGGAAACTACCTCAATCGTTAACTCGGCTGAAGCAAGACTGCCGAGAGTCATAAGGTAAAAAGCCAGAACAATGCGGGAAATAGTGCTTCTCATCAGAGTCGTAGATCCTGTGGGTTAAAGATAAAAACAAACTGTCGAAACTGTTGGTCAAACAATTCCGGATCAAGTTCCGTCAAACGTGTATAGGGCTCTGCCTTGTGTACAGCCTGAACCGCAGAACGGTCGAAGGCATCGTCGCCACTGCTTTCCACCACATCAACCGACACCACCCGCCCCGTGGGGACCAGATTGACGCGAAGTTTGACAATCATGCCACTGCGGGCACTCGGTGGGCGGCTCCAACTGTTACCTACCCTCTGGCTAATCCAGCCAGCATAGGACATTACCGTCTGTTGATTTTCGATATCTTCCAGCGCATCGAGCTCAGCGTCCAACTGTGCGGCAAGTTCATTTTGCCGTTCGAGGCGTTCTTGCTGCTCGCGTTGCGCCTTGGCCTCTGCGGCCACCCTGGCCAACTCAGCCGGATCTTCTCTAACTTCTTCTACCGGCTCAGGCTCCGGTGGCTTTTCTTCCGTTGGCATTTGCAGCCGCTCCTGTACCGGAGCTTCAACCACAGGTGGAGCCTTGGTCAAATCAATAATCCGTTGCTGGGGTTCTGGCTCCGGAGGGCGAATATCATCCAGTGACACCAGCTGGGCCTGAATAATGCCACGATCCGGTATCTCGCGAAGTTCAGAACCGGCAGGGGCCCAAAGCAAACCGGCCACTACCAATACCAGATGCAGCAGGACGCTGCCCGAGGTCGCAAGAAAGTAGTCGAATCTATCCGTGGCAAACAATTGTTTATTCCAGAACCGGGGGCTCGGTAACCAGCCCTACTCTCACCGTTCCTGCATTTTGCAATCGGGTCATCAAACCCACCACCTCGCCATAGGGAACGTTCCGATCCCCCCAGACCAATATGGATGTCTCGGGTTTTTCGGCCAAAACCTTGGAAATCACCTCGGTGATTTCTTCCACGGTTTTGCTCTCATCACCATTGTCCAGCAGGTCAATATAAAGGGAGCCATCTTCTTTGATGGAAACCAGTATTGGTTGATCATCACTTTCTTCAAGTGGTTGTGAAGGCGCTTGCGGCAACTCCACTTCGACACCCTGCATCAGCAAAGGCGCCGTAATCATGAACACCACCAGCAAAACCAGCATGACATCAATGTAGGGAACCACATTGATCTCGGCCACCAAACGTCTTCTTTTGCCTCCTCCAACTTGCATCTGTCGATTCCGTTACTGAGGTTTGCTTGGCACACTGTGGCTTAGCACAGCGGCAAACTCTTCAGCGAAAGTGTTGTAGGTATTAAGCAGACTATCCACATCCGAGGCATAGCGGTTAAAGGCGATAACTGCAGGTATGGCTGCAAACAGGCCCATAGCCGTTGCCACCAATGCCTCGGATATACCGGGGGCAACAGTTGCCAGTGTCGCCTGATGCACGGCGGCCAAGCCACGAAAAGAATTCATAATGCCCCAGACAGTTCCAAACAAGCCTATATAGGGGCTTACCGAAGCCACACTGGCAAGGAAAGGCAAATGACGTTCAAGGCTACTCATCTCGTGGCTGATGGAAATGCGCATCGCCCTTTGAATACCTTCGGTTGTCATTTGATGACTGTATCCCTCTTTTTTTCGCAGGCGATTGAACTCCTTAAAGCCGGCGCGAAAAACCGCCTCCAAACCTAACAAGGGTTTACCATCTGCCAATCGCTCTGCTCCATCGGCATAGACCTGGCGCAAATCCAGGCCGGACCAGAAACTTTCCTCAAACTGTTCCGAAGCGGTAAGAGCTCGGCGCAAACTTATGCCCCTTTGAATAATAACCATCCAGGACATCACCGAAAGCAGCGCCAGAATAGCCATGATCACCTGAACAACAAAACTGGCATTACTAATAAGAGACCAAATGGAAAGAGACTGTTCCACTAATATTTATCCTTTTCATCAAGAGTTTTTATTTTTTCACGCATTTCTGCAGGTATTCTGACAGGTTTTAGTGTCGCCCCTGAAACACAGGCAATAGCTATTTTTGAACTGCAAAGGATGCTATCACCACGATAGACATTCTGCGCGATATACATGCTTGCGCCACCAGAATTTAACAATTCGACACTAACCTTCAGTTCATCATCCAGAACGGCCGGAGCGATGTAGTCGATCTCGACACTTTTCACTACAAACTGGAAACTCTCACGATTGGCACCAGCCTTGTTAAATCCGAGTGATCGCAACCATTCCGTGCGTGCTCGCTCCATATATTTCAGATAGTTGACATAAAATACGATGCCCCCGGCATCGGTGTCCTCGATATAGACTCTAACCGGCAGAGAAAATTCCACTACTCCGCCCCTCCCTCACTAAAAAGCCCTGATTGCGGGGGAACTTTGCCGTAGTGCTGATAGGCCTGCTTGGTCGCCATTCGGCCTCTTGGAGTTCGAACCAAATATCCACGCTGTATCAGGTAGGGCTCGATTACATCTTCCAATGTCCCGCGCTCTTCGCTGAGTATCGCTGCCAGATTATCGATTCCCACCGGCCCGCCATCAAATTGATCGATCAGGGTGGTCATCAATCGTCGGTCCAGGTGATCAAACCCTTTGCTGTCCACCTGCAACATTTTCAGTGCCAAATCGGCCACTTCTGCGGTGACTACACCGTCAAATTTCATTTCGGCAAAATCTCTCACCCGACGCAGTAAACGATTGGCAATTCGCGGTGTTCCCCGCGCCCGCCGAGCCACTTCATAACAACCCTCATCGCTGGCGGCAAAGCCCAGAAGTGAAGCGGACCGGGTGACGATACTGGCCAGATCTTTTTCAGAGTAAAACTCCAGCCTTTGCACTATGCCAAAACGGTCCCGCAGGGGTGAGGTCATCATTCCGGCCCTGGTAGTTGCTCCCACCAGGGTAAAGGGTGGCAAATCGATCTTGATAGACCGAGCCGCAGGCCCTTCACCAATCATGATATCCAGCTCGAAATCTTCCATAGCGGGATACAGCACCTCTTCCACTACCGGACTAAGGCGATGAATCTCGTCGACGAAGAGCACATCCCCCGGTTCCAGGTTGGTCATGATAGCGGCGAGATCTCCGGCTTTTTCAAGCACCGGCCCGGATGTTGAGCGCAAATTAACGCCCATTTCCTCGGCGATAATATTTGCCAATGTCGTTTTCCCCAATCCGGGGGGGCCAAAGATAAGAGTGTGGTCCAGAGGCTCGTTACGGTTACGGGCGGCACCGATAAATATCTCCATCTGCTCCCGCACCCGGGCCTGACCAATGTAGTCGGCCAGTTTCTGTGGTCGCACGGCACGATCAAGCCGTTCATCACTGCTTAGGGCATCAGCCGAAACTATTCGATCTTCCTCTATCATGCGATTCCCTGCCGAAGTGCCAGACGCACCATTTCTTCAACACTACCGCAATTCTCGGGCACTGCCTGTAACATTTTCTTTGCATCTGCGGCCTTGTAACCCAAGGTTTTAAGTGCCTGCTCTGCCTCATCAAATTGCTGGTTGGCTCCAGCTGTTGATCTGGGAACAGTCCTGGGGGAATCCATAGACAAAGCAAAATCGAGTTGCCCCAGTCGATCCTTGAGTTCAATAACCAGACGCTCTGCGGTTTTTTTGCCAATGCCCGGGATTTTTACCAATGTGCTGACCTGATCCTCGCGAATCGCTGAAATCAGCTCGGGCAACTGCATGGCCGAAAGAATGGCTTGAGCCACCTTGGGACCAATGCCAGAAATACGAATAAGCTCACGAAACATGGAACGCTCGTCCCTGTCGCGAAAGCCAAAGAGTTGTTGGACGTCTTCGCGCACGACCAGATGCGTCCATACGGACACTTCCTGACCCACATCGGCAAGCTCAAACCACGCCGGCATAGTCAGGGATATCTCATAACCGACACCCATCGCTTCAACCAGTACTTCATTGCTGGATTTATCCAGCAATATCCCACGTATATGACCTATCAAGAAATCCCCCGGTTATGGGTGTGGTGAAAATGACAAATAGCGATTGCCAGCGCATCGGCGGCATCTTCGCTGGGTTCAGAAGAAAGTTTAAGTAGCTTGGTCACCATATACTGGATTTGTGACTTATCGGCAGCGCCCGAACCGGCAACCGACTGCTTGACAAGCCGAGCCGCATACTCGGTAACAGGCAAGCCACTGACAACACCGGCCGTCATAGCCGCCCCCCGTGCCTGGCCAAGCTTTAACGCTGAGGAGGGATTCTTCGCCATAAATACTTCTTCTACCGCCATAATGTCTGGATTGTGCTCGCGAATAAGTTCCTGCATCGAGGTAAAAATAGTTCCCAATCTTTCCGGCGCCGCCTTGGCCTTGAGACGAATAACTCCGCTGGTAATGTAACGCATTCGCAAGCCCTGCACTTCAATTATTCCAAAGCCGGTTTTGATTGAGCCCGGGTCAATACCCAGAATGCGTATGCTTTGCAAAGATTTACTACCTAGCGAATTCCGTTTAGTGATTGATCGATCTGATCCACACGATCATCCATAAGCTGCTGTACAGCTTGTGCGTCTTCCATAACCTCTGCGCCCCGGGTTACGGCTGACAAGGGATTAGAAGGCTGTTCGACAGGAGCTTGCGGGCGATTTTCCGGAACAGCCTGCGCCTCCAGCAGATTAATTTCGGAGTTTAACTGAACCCTGTCACCTGCACCGCTTGCAGGCGCCTGATCAGTAAAATGCCAAACGCCGTTTTCATCCTGATAACGGTACATGCTTTGACTGGCCGATCTGCCTTCCTGCCCCGCACCACCGGGATTAATAGCGGGCAAAGAAACCGAAGGCTTGTCAAACTTGAGCATATCTACAGTCATGATTGGCGTGCCATTCGGCCCGGGAATCACAAAGGGCGCAGCAATGGCAATTACTACAAGGCAAATCATTAAACGGATAAACATATCTGTCCCCCGAAAGACGGATGTTCTACTTGTGCCGCAGTTTAGCCCTTTTGACGCAACAGATCACAGCCCGGGTGGGCGTTCAGCCGCTTTAATTGTTAATAGGCCTCGTCCGGAATATCGGCATTGGTATAAACCGACTGAACATCATCGAGATCCTCGAGCATCTCGACCAACCCCAGTGCGGATTGGGCGCTATCGAGATCAAGAGCAACTGTAGTAGAAGGGATCATAGCGACTTCGGCGTTATCCGGTTCCAGACCAGCCTTTTGCAAGGCTTCCTTGACCTGCTGAAACTGTTGCCAGTCTGTTAATACATCTATCGATCCATCTTCGTTTTCGACAACATCATCCGCACCGGAGTCCAAGGCTGCCTCCATAATGCGCTCTTCGTCACTCTCGGGAGCAAAAGTGATCTGACCTTTTTTCTCAAACAGATAGGCAACAGAGCCATCTGTGCCAAGATTACCACCCCGTTTGGTAAAGGCATGCCGTACCTCAGCCACGGTGCGATTACGGTTATCCGTCAGGCACTCCACCAGAACAGCAACACCGCTGGGGCCATAACCTTCATAAGTGATTTCTTCGTAGTTGTCCCCTTCTCCCTGACCACTACCGCGAGCCACCGCCTTGTCGATGGTGTCCCGCTTCATATTGGCCGCCAAGGCTTTATCTATAACCCCGCGTAATCGCGGATTATCGTCGGGATTGGGCCCCTGCTTGGCAGCAACTGTCAGTTCCCGGATTATCTTGGTAAAGACCTTACCCCTCTTGGCGTCAACCAAAGCCTTCTTATGCTTAATGTTGGCCCATTTGGAATGCCCCGCCATTGTTCAGCTCTCCTCTTTACTCAGTGTTTTCGGTTTTTTCGCCCTGTGGTGCTCGAGAGCGCAAGTGCAGCTCTTTGAGTTGTTCCGGATTCACACTGCCTGGAGCATCAGTCATCAGGCACTGCGCTGACTGGGTTTTCGGGAAAGCAATCACATCCCGAATGGACTCTGACTCCGTCATCAACATCACAATGCGGTCCAGACCAAAGGCGACTCCACCATGAGGTGGCGCGCCGTATTTGAGGGCATCAAGCAAGAAACCGAACTTCTCCCGCGCTTCTTCATCGCTAATGCCCAATACTTTAAAGACCGCTTTTTGCATGGTTTCGTCGTGAATACGAATTGAACCACCGCCCAATTCTGTCCCATTCAAAACCATGTCATAGGCGCGAGACAGAGACGCTTCCGGATCTTTCATAAGCGCATCCGGGCTCACTGAAGGAGCCGTAAAGGGATGATGGATTGCTGTTAAACCACCCTTGTCATCCGATTCAAACATCGGGAAGTCAATTACCCAAAGAGGAGCCCACTTGCAGGTATACAAACCCAGATCAGCGCCCAATTTACAGCGCAAGGCGCCCAGCGACTCATTTACAATTTTCTTGCTGTCGGCTCCAAAGAAAATCAGGTCGCCATTTTCAGCTCCCAATCGCTCAAGTAATGCGGCACGCACCTCAACCGGAATAAATTTCACGATGGGAGACTGTAATCCCTCTTCCAGATCGGCAATATCATTACACTTGATATAGGCCAACCCTTTAGCGCCGTAGATACCAACAAACTTGGTGTAATCGTCTATCTGCTTGCGGCTCAGTTTGTCGTTGCCACCTTTAACCCGCATAGCGGCAATACGCCCCTTGGGATCATTCGCCGGACCGGAGAAAACCTTGAATTCTACCTCGGTCATCAAGTCGCCAATTTCTACCAATTCCAGAGGAATGCGCAGATCAGGCTTGTCAGATCCGTATCGGTCCATAGCTTCGGCATAGGTCATATGCGGGAATTCGCCAAGGTCGACATTCAGAACATTGGCAAACAAGTCCGAAACCATCTTTTCGGCCACACCCATTATTTGCTGTTCTTCTACAAAAGAAGCCTCGATATCGATCTGGGTGAATTCCGGTTGGCGATCTGCACGCAGGTCTTCGTCACGGAAACAGCGGGCGATCTGATAGTAGCGGTCGAAACCTGAAACCATTAGCAGCTGCTTAAAAAGTTGTGGCGATTGCGGTAAGGCAAAAAATTTGCCACCGTGCGTTCGACTGGGCACCAGATAATCACGGGCACCTTCAGGCGTGGCTCTGGTCAGAACCGGTGTTTCGAGATCGAGAAAGCCCTGACTTTCCAGAGACTGACGAATCTGACTGCTGATACGCGCACGGGTTTGCAAATTGGACTGCATTTCCGAGCGTCGCAAATCCAGATAGCGATACTTGAGTCGAACATCTTCACCAACCTGGGTGTGGGCGTCCAACTGGAAAGGCGGTGTTTCAGAAGCATTGAGAATACTCAGGCCTGTACCAAACACCTCGATCTCGCCAGTGGCCATATTGGCATTCACCGTTGCGCCGTCGCGGGCACGAACTCGCCCGGTCACCTGTAAAACATACTCTCCACGAACCTTGTCAGCCATGGAAAAGAATTCACCGCCGTCCGGATCAAAAACCACCTGAACAATACCTTCCCGATCACGCAGGTCGATAAAAATCACACCGCCATGATCCCGTCGACGGTCAACCCATCCACAGAGGGTTACAGTTTCATCGATATGATCTCGACGAAGATCGCCGCAATAATGGGAACGCATAATAATAATCCAGTTATCTGTTTAATAGAGGAAGGGCACTATTTACCAGCGCCCGTGGCAGCTGCCGGCTTGCTATCGGCCTTGGCTGTTTCGGCTTTCTTCGAAGCTGGTTCGGCTTTATCGCCGGCCAAATTTCGTTTTTTATCTTTATCGGTTTTAAAGTCTGTTTCGTACCAACCGCTACCACTCAATCGAAACGAAGGAGCAGAAATTTTCTTCTTTAGCGCCAAAGCTTCGCATTCTGGGCATTTTTGCAAAGGGGCATCGCTAAATTTCTGAATCGCATCAAATTGGTGGCCGCATTGGTCACATTGATACTCGTAAATAGGCATTACTAAAATCCAGTGTTTTTGAGGCGCGCGATTATACCCCAGACCAGCTGCGCCAATAAATGCTCTCAGGCATATAAAATAACGCCTCGAATACCAGGGGATTCATATGGAAATGTGTCTAAGCAAGTGACCTGTTTATCTAAAACCCGTATATTTCGAATTGACGGAACAACGACTACCCACTATGAGGCAAATAGCATATGCGTGGCGGCACTGAACTAAGACAGATCAAAGTCCCCTCCATGCAAATCGCAATGGGTATGTATGTCTCTGCACTGGATCGCCCCTGGTCCGAATCTCCTTTCCTGATGCAGGGTTTCTGTGTCACATCGCCCAAAGTTTTGGCCAAGCTTCAGGAACTGTGCGAATTTGTCATGATCGACGCGGCCAGATCCATAGGTGAAGTCGATCAAAAACTGGACACCGCTCCGGTTGTGCCCAAATTTGACACCAGCAAATCCTCAGAACCGGTTCGCAAATCCACTAAACCCTTACCGATAAACAAGGAAAGATATCTGCGTCGCCCGGTAATGACCACCGCAGACGTAACTGCGGCCAGACAGTCTTACCAAAATGTCCAAAAATCTATCAGCTCGGTATTTAAAGGGGTAACCGCTGGTTCAGCTGTAGACGCCAAATCCATTGAACAAGCTTCTGTCGCAATGGTGAACAGCGCTGTTCGCTATCCTTCAGCTCTTTCCTGGCTGGCATTGATGCAAAAGCGCAGCGACAAGGTGTACAACCATGCCCTGAGGGCTTCAACATGGGCCCTGCTCTGTGGCCGCCATATCGGAGTTGCCGAAACCGAACTCAAATATCTGACCCTGGCCATTCTGCTTAAAGATATCGGCAACCTCAAAAGCAAATCCGGACAGGTTAAGGTAGACACCCAGGGCATGACCAAAGAAGAGGCAGCTATTGCCAGAACGGTAGCCTTGGTAAAACAGTCCACCAAAAGTGAGAAAGTAATTTCCATTATCGAAACCTATCGGGAAAAATTTAACGGCACCGGAAAACCCAAGGGACTGGTTGGTGAAGAGATCCCGCTGCTGGCCCGTATTGCCTCTATAGCAATCGCCTACGATCTACTGCTGAACCCTCTGCGACAGGAGCGCCCGGCACTTTCACCCTCGGAAGCCTCCCGTTATATATATGCACAACGTGGCAGAGCTTTCCAGGATGAACTGGCTGTGCAATTTATCGAGGCGCTGGGAACTTATCCGCTCGGTACACTGCTACAACTCGATTCCGGTGAAATTGGTGTGGTGGTTGACCACGATGAAAAAGCCCGCCTGAAACCAACCATCATGGTGGTAGCCGATGAGTTCGGAAAGCCCATTGAGGACTGGCGTATAATCAAATTAAGCCAAAGTGGTAACAGCAAGAACAAAGACAGTGAAAAGCCCGCCATTACCAAAGTCATGCGCGATCTATCCGCTGACAACCTCGATCTGGACATGAAAAAAATTCAGGACAAGTATCAAGAGCTCCGCAGTGACAAGGATGGCAAAAACAAGGGCAGCATTCTCTCAAGGCTTTTACGCCGCTGATGTTCACAAAGAATATTCAATTGCTCTGACAGACCGGGCCATCTGAACGTACAATATACAAACCTAAAAAAAACCACCCCAAAATCCGGACCTGAATTTTATGCGCGCATCCCGTTTTCTTCTGGCGACCCAAAAAGAAGTCCCCGCAGACGCTGAACTTATCAGCCACCAGTTAATGCTGAGGGCCGGCCTGATACGCCGCTTGGCCTCTGGGCTTTATACCTGGTTGCCTTTGGGTGTCCGGGTGCTGAGAAAAGTAGAAGCCATAGTTCGTGAGGAAATGAATGCTGCCGGTGCACAGGAAGTGCTCATGCCCGTAGTGCAACCTACCGAACTGTGGGAAGAGTCAGGGCGACTGGATATGTTTGGCCCGGAACTTTTGAAATTCACCGACCGCCATGATCGGGGCTTCTGCCTTGGCCCGACTCACGAAGAGGTAATAACCGATATGGTTCGCCGCAATTTGTCGAGCTATAAACAGATCCCGACAACCTTCTACCAGATACAAACCAAATTCCGCGATGAGATCCGCCCCCGTTTTGGTGTGATGCGCTCTCGGGAATTCATTATGAAAGACGCCTACTCCTTTCATATGAATGAGGACAGCCTGCAGGAAACCTATGACCGTATGTATCAGGCATACAGTGCAGTTTTTACTCGCATGGGTTTAACCTTTCGGCCGGTTCTGGCCGACACTGGCAGTATCGGTGGTACCGGCTCCCACGAATTTCATGTGCTGGCAGAATCGGGTGAAGACGCCATCGCCATTAGCGATACCAGCGACTTTGCAGCTAATATCGAAAAAGCCGAGGCGCTTGCTCCTGACTTTGCCCGGCCAGCTGCCAAAGCAAAAATCGGGGAAGTCGCCACCCCGGGGCAACACAGCATCGAAGACGTCGCCGGTTTCCTTGATCTGAAGCCTGAAAACATCCTGAAAACCCTTGTGGTAGAAGGCCAGGATGACAGCCTGGTCGCCCTCGTTTTACGCGGTGATCACCAACTCAATGAAGTCAAAGCCGACAAACTTGAAGCCGTAGCCAGCCCGATACGTTTTGCCTCGGAAACTCGCATTAAAGAGATTCTGGGTTGCCAACCCGGATCAATAGGCCCGGTAGATCTGAATCTCAAGGTGATAGCCGACCATAGCGCTGCCCGCCTCGGCGACTTTGTTTGCGGAGCAAACAAGGATGGTTTCCACCTGCAAGGAGTAAACTGGGGTCGAGACTGCCCCGAACCTGAAGTTGCGGATATCCGCAATGTTGTCGCCGGCGACCCAAGCCCCTGCGGCAGTGGTTCACTGGTTATAAAACGCGGCATCGAAGTGGGGCATATTTTCCAACTTGGCAGCAAGTACAGCGAAGCTCTCAAAGCTGAAGTTCTGGATGAGAACGGCAAGGCCCAAACCCTTACCATGGGCTGTTACGGTATTGGCGTGACACGAACAGTGGCCGCTGCTATTGAGCAGAACCACGACGACAAGGGCATCATTTGGCCGGAATCCATCGCCCCCTTCCAAATAGCCCTGATACCTATCAATCCACATAAGTCCGAACAGGTAAAAAATACTTGTGAAGACCTGTACAGGGAGCTCTGTGAAGCTGGATATGAAGTCCTATACATGGACGAAGACAAGGCCCGTTTGGGGGTAATGCTCGCCGATGTAGAACTGATGGGAATTCCACACCGTTTTGTAGTGGGTGACCGGGGATTGGAATCCGGGACTATTGAATACCGCAATCGGCGCCTTGCAGAAAATCAGGACATTCCTCTTGACCAGTTACAAGGCTTTATCCGGGAACATGTGGCTCTCGATTAAACCCAAAGGCTTCGCGAGCCTCGGCTGCCTTTTGGCGCTGCTGGCTTCGCCAGCTTCATTGGCCCAGGATCGGGAGCTGGACGCCCAGCTATTGCAGGCGCTGTCTGAAGCTATGCTGAATGCCGGGAGTTTTGTCGATCGCTTTGATGCCCAGGTCTGGTTGCTACCCCGATCAACCTGGCTGGAACTCTATATCGAAAACCCTGAAGAAAGAGTACAACTCCTGACCGCCATTCACGCCGAAGCCAGCCGCGCCGAGCTGGATCCCGATCTGGTGTTGTCGTTAATTGAGGTTGAATCCGGTTTTAACCCCTATGCAATATCTCGCTCGGGGGCCCAAGGATTGATGCAAGTCATGCCTTTCTGGAAATCCGAACTGGGCCGCCCCGAAGACAACCTGACCGACATAACAACCAACTTACGTTACGGGTGCGCCATATTGGCTTACTATCTGGACATGGAAGGGGGCGATGTCGAACCCGCCCTCGCCCGCTATAACGGCAGCCATGGTCAGAGTTGGTACAGCGATCGCGTCTTGACTGCCTTGGCCAAATGGCCCTGACTACCCTCCGCCATTCCTCGATTGCTGAAGCATAGATGAATAAAACCCTGTTTCATCCACAATACTATTTGGCCTTGTTAATTCTTCTCGTCGCCTGTAGTAAACAGGCCCCGAACGAACCTCAGCCAACGCAAAAAAGTCCGTCTCAGGTGGACAGCAGTCAGCCGATTTCACCTCCTGTTGGCCTAAGCCACTCAACCAGCGCAACTGAAACAGCTCAAATACAGATTCGTGTTCAGCGGGGCTTTTATGTCGATGGCCGCCCGGCCAGCGATCTTGAAGCACACGCCCGGCGCAAACCCGAGCAAGTAATCGCCTGGGCTGGAATTACCGAAGGTATGGAAATAATCGATCTGGATGCGACCGGCGGCTATTATTCGGAGAATCTGGCCTGGGCCGTAGGGCTGGATGGCTGGGTAATCGCACACAATACCCCCGGAGCACTCGACCTGAGAGGTGGATCAAATAGAAGCACTCTGGAAAAGCGCCTGCAACATAACCGTCTGCCCCAGATAGAAGCGGTTGAGATGGACTACAGTCAGCTCGCCGACAAATTTGACGAGCTGCACGGGGCGACTATGGTAAACGCCTTTCACGACCTATATTACAGTCAGGGCGAATCTGCGACCCTGCAAGCTTTGCACAGTATTTACCAGATCCTGGCACCCTCGGGCTTTTTACTCCTGGTGGATCACCTGGGTCAGACTGGCAACAACAATGACGAACTTCACCGGATTGATCCGGACATCGCGCGAGACCTGCTCGAACGCAGCGGATTTACCATCTCGGAAGAAAGCGATCTATTGGCCCGCCCCGAGGACAACCCCGAACTCAGTATTTTTGATGCCAGAGTGCGAGGCAAAACTCATAGATTTATCCTCAAAGCAGTGAAACCGGCGGGTTAGTGCAACTAGCAACCATCCAGCTTGAGAACATCGAATACCGCCCGGCGGCCTATTATTTCGATCGTCTTCGCCACCTGAAAGATCCGGTTTGGCTCGATTCGGGTCTCAATTCACCCGAATCTTCAATGCACTCCGGACGGTTTGATATTTTGTCCGCCGCGCCAATTGAACATATCCAGTTTGACCCACAACAAAGCTCTCATGCCGGTGGAAATCTGCAACCTCTGCGCGATTTACTGGCCCGCATCGCGCCAATTCACAACAGCGAAGATATTCCCTTTTGCGGTGGGCTGATTGGCTATCTGTCCTACGAAGCTAATCACAACTTTCACAAAATCCCGGAACGTAATGCCCGAGAGGCCAACAAACCACAAGTCCGAATGGGGCTTTACACCTGTGCTCTGGTACTGGATCACCTCAAACGCAGCGCCCAACTGGTCACTCACCCCGACTGCCCCGAAAGGGTTCATCGTCAATTGCGCGATACATTACAGAGTCAGAACAGTTTTTCAGCGACTGAGGATTTCCAACTGATTCAGCCTTTTCGCGCCAGCCAGAGCCCCAGGCAATATTTGGAAAAAATACAAAAAATCATCCAGTATCTGGGCGCAGGAGATTGCTACCAGGTTAACCTTGCCCAGCACTTCTCTGCACCTTACAGGGGAGATTGCGCCCAAGCCTATCTACAACTGCGCGCTATCACTCCCACACCCTATGGTGCCTATCTGGGTTTTGCTGACCAAAAAATACTCAGCCTGTCTCCGGAACGCTTTATTCAGGTAGAGAAAAACCTGGTTCAGACCTGGCCGATCAAAGGCACAGCGCCTCGATCGACAAACCCCGCCGAAGATGCCCAACTTGCACGGCAACTTTTGGACAGCGAAAAAAACCGGGCGGAAAACCTGATGATTGTCGACCTGATGCGCAACGATTTAAGCACCTGCTGTGTGCCGGGAAGCATTCGCGTTCCGGGTCTCTACGAACTGCACAGCTTTCCGACTGTCCACCACCTAGTCAGCCGGGTCACAGGCCAGCTTGCAGAATCTCAGGATCCGGTGTCTGTGCTTGAGCGCTGCCTGCCCGGCGGCTCCATTACCGGAGCACCCAAACGTCGCGCAATGCAAATAATTGCCGAGCTGGAGGACAGGGATAGGGGCATATATTGTGGCTGCATTGGCTACTTGAGCAGCTGCGGATCCATGGATACCAATATCGCCATTCGCACATTGGAAGCCGACAACACAGAGCTTCACGCCTGGGGCGGGGGCGGTATCGTTATGGATTCAAATCCCGAAGCAGAGTTTCAGGAAACCCTCGACAAGATCCAGCCACTGCTAAAGCAACTGGAACGAAGTTTCTAGAGAGTCTCGACTAAAGTTAAAGCGCAATATCCCTATTGCTGGCACGAATGAACTCGGCTCGAAATTCATCGTAATTTCTGGCCACCGGATATTGCGGAAATTCATCAATCACATTTTGTGGCGGGCAAAACAGAATACCGGCATGAGCTTCCTCCAACATGCTGGTGTCGTTGTAGGAATCTCCGGCAGCGATAATTCGGTAGTAGATGCTTTTCAAAGCGATAACCGACTGACGCTTGGGATCGCGTTGACGCAGCTTGTAACCCACTACTCTACCCTTGTCGTCAATTTCGAGATTGTGGCAGAGCAAGGTCGGATTACCTAATTGCTGCATCAGGGGTCCAGCAAACTGATAAAAGGTATCAGAGAGTATCACTACCTGAAATCGCTGGCGCAGCCAATTCAGAAAGTCCGCCGCACCCTCGAGTGGCGACAGTGTGGCGATAACTTCCTGTATTTCATTCACTCCCAGTCCGTGTTTATCCAGAACCGACAGGCGCATCCCCATCAGCTCGTCATAATCCGGGATGTCTCTTGTGGTGGCTTTAAGCTCGTCGATACCTGTAGCTTCGGAGAATTTGACCCAAATCTCTGGCAACAAAACACCTTCCAAGTCGAGGCATGCGATTTCCACTGAAAACTCCTGAAATAATTGAATGAATGAAAGTCGGCAAGCATAGAGCCTAATGGCAAAAACTCAAGTAGATGAAGAGTCTTCAGAGCGGTAATTCTTTGCCCATCCAGTAGTGGTCATCGAAATCATCGCCTATTTTGACGGCCCGTTTTATCCAGCCTTCAATCTGGTATCCCAGCCCTTCATAGAGGTTGATGGCCCGACGATTACTGTGTCTGACACGCAGGTCAATTTTACTGATCAGTGGGTTGGCATAGGCCCACTGATGTAGGGAGTTC
>JBFHKI010000011.1:0-20144 GCA_041595415.1 Pseudomonadales bacterium
CTGCTCCATGTGTTGAGTCGACATGCAATTGTTCACAAGTCTAAATAAACAGTCTGTAAGAAATATTAAGTACACCCAACCCAGATATCCAGCTCAGAGCCAAATAAATCATGGATAAGGGAATAATGGTGCCCCAGTTTTTCAGACTTTAATACTTATTGATACTGCAGGGTTCTTCAGCAAATCTTGAATTGAGTCCAACAAAGTCATAACCAGTCAAACCCAGACCAGCCTATCAAGGCCGGATATGTAAAGCCTGGATGGAGTTATCATGCTGTACCGAACTACAGCCAGCGCAATTTCCGCAACCAGTCGTTGTACCACAACCCGGTGTCTGCAGGTCTGCCGGTCGTAACCGACATCCAAACCAACGCAACAAAGCTGATCGCTCCGGTTTATCCAGTGTAGTCGAAAGTTTGGTTAATAATTGTCCGCTGGTGCCGGGTAACAGTATCCGAAAAGCACGCCAGATACTCCAGAAAAGCAAAGACCCGATCAATACAATCTGAAATAAGGCAAAAGCGGTCATGTGAACAACAGCGCAATCTGATAGGTTACAAAGGAGGCAAAATAAGCCATCGCAAACATATATCCGGCACTGACCGCTACATATCTCCAGGAATTCGTCTCTCGTCGAATAACCGCAAGAGTCGACATACACTGGGGCGCAAAAACATACCAGGCCAATAGAGAAAGCGCTGTAGCCAGAGACCATTGTTGAGAGATCACCGCTCCCAATTGATAAGCCAATGCGGACTCACTGGCCGACATGGCGTACACCGTACCCAGAGCCGAAACTGCCACTTCCCGTGCAGCAAGACCTGGAACCAATGCAATGCATATCTGCCAATTAAAACCAATGGGTGCAAAAAAGTAATGCATAGCATGACCCAGGCGCCCTGCCAGACTGTAGTTTATAGCAGGTTGCGTCGCGCCTTCCGGCGCCCCGGGGAAACTTGACAGAAACCAAAGTAGTACAGTCAAAGACAGGATAATGCCCCCTACCCGCCGTAAGAAAATAGCCGAGCGTTCCCAAAGTCCGAGAGCCACATCACGCAGATGCGGCAGGCGGTATGAGGGCAGCTCCATTAACAGAGCATGCTCACTCTTATCGCGTCGGAAGCGCTTTATCAGACTGGCAACAACCAAAGCGCCGACGATCCCGGCCACGTAGAGACTGAAAAGCACGATACCCTGCAAATTAAAAATGCCAATCTTTTGTCGTGGAATAAATGCCGCAATCAGAAGGGTATAGACCGGCAAGCGCGCCGAGCAAGTCATCAAGGGCGCAACCAGAATTGTAGTCAATCGGTCGCGAGGATCATTGATACTTCGCGTTGCCATAATGCCCGGGATGGCACAAGCAAAGCTCGACAGTAACGGAATAAACGCTCTACCGCTGAGACCCGCTTTGAACATCAATCGGTCGAGAAGGAAGGCAGCCCGAGGCAAATAGCCCGACTCTTCGAGAATCAGAATAAAAAGAAACAAAATGAGGATTTGCGGCAAAAAAACCAATACCGACCCAAGACCGGCAAATAGTCCTTCATTCAACAAACTGTAGAGCGCACTATCGGCAGGCAATGGGCCGGTAACCCATGAACCCAGAAAACCAATCCCCTGCTCGATAGCACCCATAATCGGCGCGGCCCAGGAGAATACCGCCTGAAAGATCAAAAACATCAACAAAGCCAAAATGGCCAGACCAAATACGGGGTGGAGGACCCAATGATCTATTGCATCATCCAGAACCGATGTAGCACGGGGCATTTGCACTGTCGCCCTCAGCAACTCACGAACCTGAGCATGCAAACTGAGGCTACCCGCCGCCTCCGTAAAATCAGTCGGGGCTGGAGAAAGTTGCTCGACGTCAAGCTGTTCAATCAGTGCTCTTGCTCCACCTCGCTTTACCGCTACGGTTTCGATAATGGGAATACCCAGTCGGCGCTGAAGCTGAGAGACATCAATGCTAATGCCACGCCGCTGAGCCGTATCCATCATATTCAAAGCCAGAATAATCGGATGTCCCAATCTTTTAACTTCCAACACGAAGCGTAAATGTAATCGCAGATTGGTGGCATCAGCCACACAAACGATCAGATCTGGCGCCGCCTCTCCAGGGTAATTCCCGGCACAAACATCTCGGGTAATCTGCTCGTCAGGGCTGGTAGCCTCAAAACTGTAGGTGCCGGGCAAATCAAGGACATGGATAACCCTTCCGGAAGGCGCGGTAAATCTTCCCTCTTTGCGCTCCACTGTCACACCAGCGTAATTGGCCACCTTCTGGTGCCCCCCGGTAAGCAGATTAAACAGGGCTGTTTTCCCACAATTAGGGTTGCCAACCAGAGCAATTCGCATTTCCGGAGTACTCATCAGGCAATTAACCGTACAGATACCCGGGCCGCTTCACTTCGACGCAAGGCAAAGCGAGTAGAGCCGATCTGGATTAACAAAGGGTCTGCGCCAAAAGGCCCCAGAGCCAGCACCTGTACCGGTTCACCAGAAACAAAACCCAAATCCCGTAAACGCTGGGCTATAGAATCATGCTCCTGTATCGCATCGACCCTGTCGACTATGGCACGGGCGCCCTTGGGCAAATTGGTTAACTGCAACTGCTATCTCGCAAATAAGAATCATTCGCATTATATGCTTTTGCAGTCAAACACGCACAGATGTATACCCATTAAGGATTAAAAAAATGAGCCAGATCAGAGGCAGAAGAAAAAAAGATAGGCCGGTACGGTTATCTAGTTATTCCGGAGAATATTTGAGTGTGGAAAAATAATCAGGCCAGCTCTTATGTGGTCTTCCCGCGGCCTGAAGATAGTGACTGGGATTATCGGCGTGGCCATTGCGGATGCCTTGATATATGCCTGCAATGATTGTACCGAGAAAATCGCCTAGTTCAGCCATGCGTTCTTCACGGTATTCATCAACGCTCATAGGGGTGTAACTTAAATGAGTACCGAAGGCCATATTCAGGTAATCGGCAAGCTGGTACTGGGTTATGGCCTCCCCGTGCAAGTTGTAGGTTTGGCCGCAATGCTTTTCCTCGTTGAGCATTCTGGCATAAGCGTACCCGAGCTCTGCTCTGGTGGTGTAGCCGCATTTACCATCGGCTGCACAATTATAAATGCCACCCATTTTTTTATAGGTTTCGATATATTCCACATCGGGCTCAATATAAACACCGTTACGTCCGATTACCCAATCCAGCCCGCTTTTTTTGACATCCTCTTCGGTTTGCCGATTACTTTTCACCACTGGGGAAAAGGCTGTGCCTTCTTCAGCTCCCTGAATGCTGGTGTAAACAATCTTTTTAACCCCGGCCCGTTGAGCCGCCCGGATTACATTGCGGTGCTGCTCTATACGTTTGTCCGGAGCATCCATCCCGGATACCAAAAGCAATCGATCCACCCCTTGTAGAGATTGCTCCAACCCCGTTTGATCGCTGTAATCTCCCGGGCGAACTTCCACTCCCAGATTTGATGCTTTCCGTGGTGTGCGCGCCAAAGCAACGACCTGCCCCGGGGATAATAAAGCGGCAGTGGCCCGAACTATTTCTCCACCCAAATGCCCACTGGCAGCGGTTATGGCAATTTTCATTATTGTTCTCCCAGATATGAAGCCAACTTATAACAGAGCAATAATCGAAACCTTCAATCAATAACGTAAAAAAGCCAGAGGTTAGTCGGGCTCACTGATGTGAACTCGATTTCTGCCCTGTTGTTTGGCTTGATACATAGCTTTGTCCGCTCGGGACAATAATGATTCAAGAGTTTCATCTTTCTGCAGACAGGCCAATCCGGCGCTCATACTCAGACAAACCGAGGCACCAGCTCCCAAATCAACCGGACTTTCCCTCAGTAACTCTCTTAGACGATTACCAATCTTCAGCCCGGCTTTAGCACCAGTGTGCGGAAAAACAAGAACAAATTCTTCACCGCCAATACGGCCACAAAAGTCTGTCTTACGGCCCTGTTGCGAGACAATATGAGCGAAACCTCTTAAAGCGGCATCTCCGGCACTGTGCCCCCATTTATCATTGATTTCCTTAAAGTAGTCCAAATCAATGCAAAGCAGGCTCAGCTCAGCCCCGGTTCGATGCGATAGATTTATATGCTCTCTCAGACGCTCGAGTGTTGCTCGCCGATTGGCCAAGCCGGTCAATTCATCCGTTCTGGCAAGCGCCAGCAATTCTTCCCTAGCTTGTTTCTTGTAGAAAAGATAACTCAAGGTATCGGCCAGAAGATCGATCAGAATATAGTCGTCGCGACTGAAAGGCTCGGTGGGGTCAAATCTGGAAAAATTGACAGTTCCGTATAACTTCCCGTTTATCTTGATGGGACAACCGATATAGGACTCCAGTTTGAATTCCCGATAGCAAGGGTGCGTCTGTATGTTGCTCTGGCCGGCAAAGTGAAATCCGATAGGACCATCCGCATTCAAGGCATGTGAACAATAAGTCCCCGACAGGTCAAAGACTGCTCCAGGCTCAAGTGCCGCATTCAGATCAATACAGTTTTCGACCAGATACTCTGTACCATTGATTCTCGACTGGATAGCCATCTCCATACCAAAATGTTCCAGACCGATACTGAGTAAAGCCTCTACTTTTTCTGTATCTGCAAGTAGTGTATCCGAAGCGATCGCGTGAATTTTTTGCAGGCTATCCAGAGATTGGTCCAGTGATCTTCCGGGACGGACAATTCCAATAAAACCTACGATCACGCCTTTGGTATTCCGCATTGGCGCGGCTGTAGTCAACCCCAGAAAGTTCACACCATCGGAACGACGATAGCTTATCCGGTAATTTTCGGCATTGATTTTGCTGGCAGTGTTAAATCGTTTTTCACCTTGTTCCGAAAAATCGCTCTCCCTGGCGTAGAGCATCTTGGTTTCTTTGCCATACAACTCCTGCCTTGTGTAGCCAAAGAGTTTTTCCGCAGCAGAATTGACATAAACTATTTGCCGGTTGGTATCTGCCACCACAACCGATTCAGACAAATGATCAAAAATCTCGGTCAATACATCGGCAGATACAGCATCTATTTCAGCGCTACTGAGCAATAATACTTCCTCGTTCTCACCTTGCTTGATCTCTGCCATAGAACAGCTTTACCTTTCTTTACTAAACAACCGATTCTCAGACTACTTCAAATCTCCGTAGTGCGCCGAGCCATAATATTTTTTAATTGTCTCGATTTGGTGCAAGCTGGATGTTATATGCGCGCTCCGGCAGGAGCTTCAGGCAGCTGATGCATATTCCCGGATTCCGACTTAATGGCAGTCTGGTTATAGACGCTGAATGATTTGCCGGTTTGGTGATTGGCTATCCGGCAAATACCAGATATCCAGCCAATGCCAACATCAGAGAGGTAATCGGCCCCCACAACAGCCGTTCAGGCCGGGAAGGGGTAATCCAGTTCAAAAGTGTGCTTAAAAACTGTATGCCCAATGCGACATAGGCAGTCCACTTGGGCCAGTTCGGCATCATGCCAGCAATTGAAAGCAACGCCCCACCCATCATTATCAGCAGTAGAACCGATAATCCTGCAAGGACTCGCCCAGATAAAGGTAATGCACCCTGATGCCGCCCTCCCTGGGTCACAGGTCCCCAGGGCGCACCAAAAATCAGGCAAAATTGAAAAACGATCAGGGCTGCAATAAACCCAACATAAAGGACGGCAGCTTGTTGAATCATCTAGTCGTCTATTTACTCTGCTTCTTCTATCCAGGCCATCTGTATCGCTTCCAGAACCTTCTCACCACAACGCTCGGGATCGTCGTCAAAGTCTTCCAGATCGAGAACCCATTTGCGCAAGTCAACAAAGTTGACATATTGGGGGTCTACACCTTGGTGTATATCGGTAAGCGCCATGGCAATTTCATAAACATCAGACCATTTCATTGGATTTTCTCCATTTTTTAAGCTGCAGAGCAGTCTTAATGGTTCTCCGACACCATATTGATAGTGTACTTGGGTATCTCAACAGTCAGATCTTCATCGCCCACTATAGCCTGACAACTTAGACGCGAATCCGGATCGAGCCCCCACGCCTTGTCCAGGAAATCATCCTCCAGCTCGTCGGCCTCGTTCAGAGATTCAGCTCCCTCACGTACATGGACATGGCAAGTGGTACATGCGCAGGACATCTCACAGGCGTGCTCAATCTCTATGCCGTTATCCAGGGCCGCACGGCAAATGCTCTGCCCTGGTTCTACTTCTATAACAGCACCTTCGGGGCATATGCTTTCGTGAGGAAGAAAAATGATCTTCGGCATTAATTTGTCTCGGTTTGTATTGGTAGATTTAAGTATCCGTTGTGCTGTCGAACTCATCAACTTTATGGCCCGACAGCGCCTCGCGTACACTCTGGTCCATTCGTCTGGCGGCAAAGGATTCACTGAGCTTGCTGACGTGCTGGATCTCGCATTGCAATTCGCGCAGATTGCCGCTATCAACAATTTTGCGCAACTGTTCCAGCGCCAGTTGCATTACTTCCTGCTCTTCAGCATCGAGCAATTCACCATCGGCTTGCAGAGCACTTTCTATAGCCAGTGCCAGGCCTTCGGCTTCCACCTGATGTTCACGCAATGATCGCGCCGCAACATCTTCGGTTGCGTGCTCGAAAGAGTCCTTGAGCATGGTGGCAATTTCTTCCTGCTGTAGCCCATAGGAGGGTTTAACTGCCACTTCGGCACGCACCCCTGTAGTAGTTTCTTCTGCCGACACACTCAGCAATCCGTCGGTATCGACCTGGAACTGCACTTTGATACGAGCAGCACCGGCCACCATAGGTGGAATACCGGTCAGTTCAAACTTGGCCAGCGAACGGCAATCTTGCACCAGTTCGCGCTCACCTTGGACCACATGGATTTGCATGGCAGTTTGCCCGTCTTTGTAAGTGGTAAACTCCTGCGCACGGGCTACCGGAATAGTAGTATTGCGGTGAATAATTTTTTCCGTCAAACCACCAACCGTTTCCAGCCCGAGAGACAAGGGCACAACATCTAACAGCAGCATATTCTGGTCACTGTGGTTGCCCACCAGAATATCGGCCTGGATTGCTGCCCCCAAAGCTACAACCCGGTCCGGATCAATATCCGCTTTCAGAGGGGCATCAAAAAATTCAGCAACTTTTTGCTGAACCAGAGCAACTCTTGTAGACCCCCCCACCATAACCACGGCATCTATCTGCCCTGTTTCCAGCTCGGCATCTCGCAAGGCACGTCGACATACGCGAATAGTTTTTTCTACCAAAGGATCAATGAGCTGGTTCATCTGCTCTCGGCTTAGTGTCAACTTTTGTCCGTTATACTCAATCGGACTTTCTGACAACAGAGCCAAATCTTCCTTGGCTTGACGGGCCTTGAGTTGCAGGCCGCGAATCTGTTCCGGGCTGGATAATGTCGACTGGCTTTGTTGCAAAATCCAATTGGCCAGCAATGCATCGAAATCATCACCACCCAAAGCACTGTCGCCACCAGTGGCCAGAACTTCGAATACTCCCCGGTGCAAGCGCAGAATGGAAATATCAAAAGTGCCTCCACCCAGATCGTAAACCGCGATTAGTCGGTCTTCATCACCGCCCTCCTCTTCGGGGTTGTCCAGCCCATAGGCTACAGCAGCGGCCGTGGGTTCATTCAGCAGGCGCAATACCTTGATACCGGCCA
Organism: Pseudomonadales bacterium; assembly: GCA_041595415.1. Taxonomy (GTDB): domain Bacteria; phylum Pseudomonadota; class Gammaproteobacteria; order Pseudomonadales; family GM7GCV1; genus JABJGI01. The sequence goes on from JBFHKI010000011.1 coordinate 7,678, forward strand.
GAGTTGCAGCTGCCTTGGTTTCCTGCCGTTGAGCGTCATCAAAATATGCTGGAACGGTAATTACGGCTCCGTCGATAGAGCCGCGCAATTGTTGTTCCGCACGTTCAACCAGATAGTTAAGAATTTTGGCGCTGGCTTCGACCGGAGAGACCAACCCCTGTCGCGTCTGAACGCGCAGGCTGTCGGCATTGTCCTCAAAACGGTAGGGAAATTCTGAAAGATCGCTAAAGTCGTCGCGGCTCTTGCCGATAAAACGCTTTACGGATACAAGGGTATTTTCTGTATCCGATAACAGGTATGGCACGGCCTGCTTGCCAACCTGAGTACTATTCTCACCATAATGAACAATGGAGGGTACAAGATCTCCCAACTCATCGTCGCCAATGGTTACCGGCCCAGCCCGGCGCACGGCGCAGACCAGTGAATTACTGGTGCCCAGGTCTATCCCCACGGCCAGCTTGCCCTGATGCGGCTGGGGAGATTGTCCCGGTTCAGATATCTGTAGCAAGCTCACTTATTTACTCTCTATTGTGCTTCTCCACCCACTGTTAATCAGCAAGCCCAATTTTGGCGGGTTGAAGTTTTGACTACGGGTTAAAAATCAAAGATTTGCTCTTCGCGCTCATTGATGTCGCGATTCAGTTTATCGGCGAACATCATACGGCCAATGGCTGAAGCAGCAGCTTGCCAATCCTGCACTTCATAGGCGGACTTAAAGGCTTCACACTGCTCTTCCAAATGATCTTGAGCAATTGCCCTGAAACGGGCAAATTCTGTGTCGATATTGGCTGCATCAGGATCCAAGTCAGCCAGCTCTTCACGAATCTCAAGTTGCTGCATCAAATAGGATGGATCATCTTGAGTCTGACGATCGGCATCGTAGTTAATGCCAGCCAGTTCCAGTAAATATATCGCCCGCTTAACCGGATCTTTAAGGCGATCATAGGCATCGTTTAATTGGCTGTTAAGCCGTACCACCTGGTTCTGATCAATCGCTTCCTGGCCAGCACTTCTATCCGGGTGCAGCTGTTTTTGTAACTCCAGATAGGCTGAGCGTAAAACCTGTAAATCAATATCAAAGCTATGGGGTATGGAAAACCATTCAAAGTGGGTACGGGAAGACAAGGCTGTTTCCTTCTCAACAGTTTAAATTTGGCGCACTAATGCAGAGTGACGCAGCTTAAACGTTAAAACTCTCGCCGCATCCGCATTCACCAGTAACGTTGGGATTGTTGAATTTAAGACCTTCGTTCAGACCTTCTTTCTCAAAATCCAACTCGGTACCGTCCAGAAATATCAGGCTTTTGGGATCAACGAAAACTTTGACACCATTGTGTTCGAATACCTGATCGACCGGATCACTTTCATCGACAAATTCCAGCACATAGGAGAAACCCGAACAGCCGGAGGTTCGAACACCCAGCCGAATTCCCTCACCCTTGCCGCGACGGTTTAACTGGTTAGCCACATGCTTGGCGGCTGCGTCGGTTATAGAAATAGGCACGACTTATTCGGCTCCCGAACGCTCACGCTTGGCGCGCAAATCACGCACCGCAGCTTTAATGGCATCTTCAGCCAAAACCGAACAGTGGATTTTCACTGGTGGCAGCGAAAGTTCCTGAGCAATCTCGGTATTCTTGATGGCGGCCGCATCGTCCAAAGTGCGCCCTTTAACCCATTCTGTTAACAGAGAGCTGGACGCGATAGCCGAACCGCAGCCGTAAGTTTTGAACTTGGCGTCCTGAATTACCCCGTTATCGTCCACCTGGATTTGCAAACGCATTACATCACCACAGGCCGGCGCACCGACCATACCGGTACCGACGTTATTGGCAGAATCGTCGAGCTTGCCGACATTGCGCGGGTTTTCGTAATGATCAATCACTTTTTCTGTGTAAGCCATGATCTTGTCTCCTGAATATTAGTGTGCTGCCCACTCGACAGTGGACAGATCGATACCCTCTTTGAACATATCCCAAAGGGGTGACAATTCGCGCAGCCGTTCTACTGCGACCTGAACTCGATCGATAACGTAATCGATTTCCTCTTCCGTAGTGAAACGGCCCATGCTGAATCGAATCGAGCTATGCGCCAGCTCATCGTTCAAACCCAGAGCCCGTAATACATAGGAGGGTTCCAGACTGGCCGAAGTACAGGCCGACCCGGACGAAACCGCCATATCCTTCAATGCCATCAGCAGAGATTCACCCTCAACGTAGGCAAAGCTGATATTAAGGATACCGGGGTAATTCTGGCTTTCATGGCCGTTGATCCGTATCTCTTCAATGCCGGACAAGCCTTCAAGCAGGCGTTTGCGTAAGGCAATCACATGCTGCAAATCTTTTTGCATATCTTCTTTGGCAATACGAAAAGCCTCACCCATACCAACAATCTGGTGGGTTGGTAGTGTGCCTGAACGCATACCACGTTCGTGCCCACCGCCGTGCATTTGGGCTTCGAGACGCACCCTTGGCTTACGTCGAACATAAAGGGCACCCATGCCTTTCGGACCATAGATCTTATGCGCAGAAAATGACATCAGGTCAATATTCATACTCTCAACATCTATTGGTACTTTACCTGCACTTTGCGCTGCATCTACATGATATAAAACACCTTTTTCACGGCAAACTTTGCCGATAGCGGCAATGTCGTTCAGTGACCCCAGCTCGTTGTTTACTTGCATAACGGAAACAAGGGTAGTGTCTTCACGTATTGCATCGGCCACACTTTCCGGAGAGATAATGCCAAAACCGTCCGGATCCAAATAGGTCACATCAAAGCCTTCACGCTCCAGCTGGCGACAGGTATCCAATACCGCCTTGTGCTCAATTTTGGAGGTAATAATGTGTTTACCTTTTTTCTGATTGAAGTGAGCAACACCCTTAATGGCCAGGTTATCGCTTTCGGTTGCTCCGGATGTCCAGACGATTTCACGCGGATCAGCGTTCACAAGAGCAGCAACATTAGCCCGTGCAGTTTCTACCGCTTCTTCCGCTTCCCATCCGAACTGGTGCGAGCGAGAAGCGGGATTACCAAAATTACCCTCGTTGGTGAGACACTCAACCATGGCGGCAGCCACCCTCTCGTCAACGGGAGTGGTTGCGGCGTAATCCAGATAAATCGGCGTTTTCATAATCTCTCTTTAGTCTCGTTAAATCTAAACCGTTGTACGACTCGGCACACGTTTGGCAGCCTCAACATTCTGTCGATCACATATCGAGGAAATGTCATTTCGGGCTATCAGACTAGCCAGACTGATATCTCCGAGAAAGCTGCGAATTTGCTCACTCAGGTCTTCCCATAAATAGTGGGTAAGGCACATTTCACCATTTTGGCAATCACCCTGCCCGGAACAGTTAGTGGCATCAACCGACTCGTTTACGGCATTAATAATCTCGGCCACAGAAATACTGTCGGGAATTCGCCCCAGGCTATAGCCGCCACCGGGGCCACGAACACTGGTTACCAAAGTCTTTTGTCGAAGCTTGGAAAAAAGCTGCTCCAGGTACGAGAGGGAAATCCCCTGCCGATCGGATATATCCGACAAACTTACAGGATCACCCTTGCTGTGCATGGCCAGATCCAGCATTGCAGTTACCGCATAGCGGCCTTTGGTGGTTAGCCTCATATCCTGTCGACTCAGCCAAAATAGGTGTGAATTATGGTAATTCCGACTATTTTAGTCAAGTATTACCGCCAAGCCTGACAAGGATTTATTTTTTCTGATCAAAGGACGACAAAAGACCACGTAAAATGGCTATTTCAGACTGATCGGGGCGGATTCGACTGAACATGCGACGCATGCGTGTCATGGTCTGACGCGGTGTTTTGGGATCGAGAAAGCCACTGGCAATCATACTCTGCTCCAAATGCCCGATAAAATGCTCCAACTCCTCAGACGTTGCCGGAGGCTCGTCCCATTCCTGCTCAATTTCTTTAAGGCGACCTTCATCAGCCAAAATGGCCATACGCGCTTCATAGGCCAATACCTGTACCGCAGCGCAAAGGTTCAGTGACGAATAATCCGGGTTGGTGGGTATATGCACATGCAAATGGCAGCGCTGCAATTCTTCATTGGTCAATCCGCTATCTTCTCGACCGAACACCAAGGCCACCTGACGATCTTGCGCTTCCGCCGCTACCTGATCACCACAGAGGCGCGGATTAACCAAAGGCCAGGGAATCCGACGCTCACGGGCACTGGTGCCTATTACTAACTGGCAGTCGGCGATGGCTTCGGCAAAACTATCCACAACACGGGCATTTTGCAGCACATCCTTGGCTCCTGCGGCACGCCATCGAGCACGATCCGAAGGGAAGATCTCCGGTTCAACCAGAACCAGATCGGAAAAGCCCATATTTTTAATCGCCCTGGCCGCACCACCAATATTTCCCGGCTGGGAAGTATTTACCAGTACAAACCGGACACGCTGAAATTTGTCTTGCATAAGATAGGCCAGGCAGGCTTGGGGCTATGTTTTTAAGGCCGGCAAGTATAGCGATTCAGCAGACTGCGACAAGCCGACCTGGGTGAATTTAACCCCGGGCTTTTTGTTTTCCCTGTATTCGGGTCCGACAGAACAAAAATCTGGTATCGGCGAGAAGTCCCGTGAATACGGACCGAAAAATCAAGCCCAACAAAACCCATTACAGATGACTTCAATTTGCTAATATTGTGAATCCACAACCAAAGAGACACCCCTTGCATATTCTTCTCTGCGGCGGCGCCGGTTACATCGGCTCCCATATGGCAAAACTATTATCCGAATCGGGTTTCAAGTTATCTGTTCTGGACAACCTCAGCACTGGTCACAAAGAGGCCGTTCGTTGGGGCAATCTGCTGGAAGCAGATATCCGCGATGCTTCAGCTCTGGATCAGATTTTTGGCAACAATAGCTTCGATGCGGTTATGCACTTCAGCGCCAAGTCTCTGGTTGGAGAAAGTGTGCAACATCCGGAGATCTACTGGGATAACAACCTTGAAGGTTCAAGACAATTGCTGGACAGCATGCTGAGGCACGGAGTAAGCAAATTCATCTTCTCCTCCACCGCGGCAGTTTACGGCATGCCCGACAGCGACCTCATTGCCGAAGATCATCCTACCTTACCCATAAATCCCTATGGTGAAACCAAGCTGGCGGTAGAAAAGTTACTCGTGGATTACGCCAACTCCGGTATCCGATCCGTAGCCCTGCGTTACTTTAATGCAGCCGGAGCCGATATCAGTGGTGAAATAGGCGAAGCACATGAACCCGAAACCCACCTGATCCCCAACATCCTCAAATCCGCCCTGTCGGGTGGCGATATGCGTCTGAAAATATTTGGCACAGACTATCCCACACCGGACGGCACCTGTGTCCGTGACTATGTCCACGTTTCCGATCTGGCGAGCGCCCATTTACGCGCACTGGAATACCTGGATACAAAAGAAGGATTTAACGTTTTCAACCTCGGTAACGGTGCAGGTTTTTCTGTCAAGGAGGTGTTACAGAGTTGCGAAAAGGTATTAGGGCAGAAAATAGCTCATGATCTGGAGGACCGACGACCCGGTGATCCTCCCGTATTGGTGGCGGACAGCCAAAGAGCTCGCCAGATTCTCGGCTGGAAGCCAGAGTATGACAATCTCGATACAATTGTCGAAAGCGCCTTGAACTGGCATCGAAATCCACGTTTTTAGCGCTATCAAATCGGGCCGCTTCTGGTAAGATTGCGGCCCTTTAAATCCCTCACTGGAAATCTATTCATGCAACCCATGATTCGCGTCGCATCCGCCGCCGCGCGCAAAGCCAGCGAAGTTATAACCCGAGCCTTTCGGGATATCGACCTGATCAAAGTTGAGAAAAAAACACCTACTGACTTTGTCACCGCTGTCGATCGCGCTGTAGAACATGTATTGATCGAAGAAATTAAAGGCCGCTTTCCCGATCACAAGTTTTTGGCCGAAGAATCCGGCATCAGCGGTAACCCTGATGCCGAAGTTGAATGGATAATCGATCCTCTGGACGGTACTACCAACTTTGTCCGTGGCATTCCCCAGTTTGCAATTTCCATTGGCTGCAAGGTCAACGGTCGCCTGGAGCATGGACTTATACTTGACCCCATTCGCGATGACGAGTTCAGTGCCTCACGCGGTCAGGGAGCGCGTCTGAACGGAAAACGCATCCGCGTCAGCAATACCAAATCTCTGGAAGGCGCCCTGCTCTCCACTGGCATACCCTTTGGTGGCGCCACCCTTCCTCATGTCGATGAGTATCTGAAATGCACCGGCGACTTACTCCACAAAAACACCTCCGGTATCCGTCGCATGGGCGCCGCCTCGCTGGATTTGGCCTATTTGGCTGCGGGTCGTTTTGACGGCTTTTATGAAATCAACCTTAAACCCTGGGATATTGCAGCTGGAATACTGATCGTTCGTGAAGCCGGCGGTCTGGTTTCTGATTTAGCAGGAGGGGATGATTTTTACGATAGTGGCAACATCCTTTGTGCCAACCCTAAAGTCTTCCGAGAAATGCTGCCTATAGTACGGAAAAATCTGGGGCATCTTAATTCCTAGCCTAGCCTATCGCTTCAAATCCGGGGCTCGCCGATAATGGAGATCGAGTTCGGCTATCAGTTGGTTTTTGATTTCCCCCAGCCAACACCCTTAATTTTGATGCTGGAGGTCCACCCCTCTCGGGAAGCGGATTTATTGGTAGCTGACCAGATAGTAACTCAGCCCTTTCGCCCGATCTCAATATACAGAGATGTTTTTGGCAATAAGTGCTCACGACTGGTAGCACCACAAGGAGAGTTCCACCTTACCACCAATGCCCTGATCTATGACTCGGGTGAGCCCGACCCAATTGCGCAATTTGCCCATCAACAGGACGTTGAAACTCTGCCATCAGATACCCTGCTCTATTTATTACCCAGTCGGTACTGTGACACCGACCTGATATCCAATTCCGCCTGGCAGATGTTCGAAAATGCTCCTCTCGGCTGGGCCAGAGTTCAAGCTATTTGTGATTTTGTACACCGGCACCTGAACTACAGTATCGATTCCGCACGACCTACAAAAACCGCTTCGCAAGCTCTGCAGGAAGGCGCCGGGGTGTGCCGCGATTTTGCCCATCTGGCGATAACTCTGTGTCGCTGCATGAATATTCCAGCACGCTATTGTAGTGGTTATATGCTCCATCAGGACGGCCCCGAAGAGCCACGTGAACCGGAATTTGCCGCTTGGTTTGAAGCCTACCTGGACGGTCAGTGGTTCAGCTTTGATGCCCGGTTTAATGAACCACGTCGCGGCAGAATACTGATCGCCCGAGGACAGGACGCCGCCGATGTACCGGTTATGCATGCCTTCGGCTTCAGTACCATAACCAGCTTTAATGTCTGGGCCGAAGAAAAACAAACACAGCACCTGTAAGAGCAGACACAAAAAAGCCGGTCACACCAAGAAGGTGCGACCGGCTTTTTTGTGTCTTTTTAGCGGTACGGGGTTTCTTCAAAAGCCGTTTCGTCTTCACTGCGCTCTGGCGGTAACAAATCCTGAGTGCGAACATTCAGTGCCAAAACAATGTTGGAAGCCACATAGATAGAAGAGTAAGTACCTATCACTATGCCGACAATCAACGCAAGGGCAAACATACTGATCATCTCACCACCGAAGAGGAACAGAACTACCAGTACCAACAAAGTGGTCAAGGAAGTGATCAAAGTACGCCCAAGTGTCTGAGAAAGAGAAAGATTGACTGCATACATGGTCTCCACGTCGCGCATCGCCCGGAAATTCTCACGAATACGGTCAAACACCACAATAGTATCGTTAAGCGAATAACCGATAACCGCCAAAAGTGCCGCCAAAACGGTGAGATCAAACTCCCAGGCAAAAATGGAGAATAACCCGAGAGTAATCAACACATCGTGGAACAGAGCGACAACCGCACCGATGGAGAACTTGTATTGAAAGCGCAAGGCTACGTAGAGCATTACTACCAACATGGCAGCCAACAGGCCGAGGCCTCCCTCCTCACGCAGTTCTTCACCTATCTGTGGCCCCACCGCTTCAACCCGCAAAATATCTGCAGTGGAACCCAAAGCAACATTCAGTGAACCAATAAGACTATCAACACAGATTTGTCCGTTAGCCTGAGCCGTCGCAGCCGCTTCGGGATTAGCTTCACAGTTATTTGCCAAAATAGAGGCTGTACGGATAAGCACATCGGTATCAGCGCCGAAAAACACTACTACGGCATCTTCGATACCCAGCTCAGAAAGCTCGGAGCGAACTTCCTCGATGTTTGGAGCCCTTTCAAACTCCAGCTCGATCAAAGTACCGCCGGAAAAATCCAAACCCAGGTTCAGCCCTTTTGTACTCAGGGAAATTACAGACAGGATCACCAGACAAATGGACAGCACTGCCGATATTTTGCGCAGTGCCATAAAGTTCCATACGCGTGTTGTACTACTCATATCCACAATGCCTTAAGGTCTTTGCGACCTCCAATAGTGAGGTTTACCAGCGCCCTACTGCCCAGGATAGCTGTGAACATGGATGTCAGAATGCCGACAGCCAGCGTTACGGCAAAACCCTGCACCGGCCCTGATCCGATCAGATAAAGGATCAGAGCAACAATCAGTGTGGTCAGATTAGCGTCAACAATAGTAGACAAGGCCAGATCGTATCCGGCTTTGATGGCTGACTGAGGCGGGGCCCCGTTTTTCAATTCTTCGCGAATCCGCGAGAAGATCAAGACATTGGCGTCTACTGCCATACCAAGGGTCAAAACAATACCGGCGATACCCGGCAAGGTCAGGGTAGCCCCGATAATGGACATAATGGCAGTTAACAATATCAGGTTGGCAGTAAGGGCTATGGTGGCAAAAATGCCGAAGACACGGTAATAAACCAGCATAAAGAGCACAACCAAGGCCAATCCTATCTGGATCGATTTAAGCCCGGCTGCAACGTTCTCGGCGCCCAGCGAAGGACCCACAGTGCGCTCTTCAACAAATGTCATGGGCGCAGCCAGTGCGCCGGCACGCAGCAACAATGCCAATTCAGAAGCTTCCGCTTGCGATCCTGCTCCTGTTATACGAAAAGAGACACCCAAAGCACTTTGAATAGTAGCCAGACTGATGATTTTCTTGTCGGAATAATTTTCCAGCACAGTTTGCAGTTCGCCGTTTTCATCGAGTTGTTCCACCTCACGGGATTTGAACTCAATGAAAAGCACACCCATATTGCGGCCAACCGCTTCTCGGGTTGCCCGATGCATCAGGGTGCCACCCTCCGAACTGAGAGTGATATTTACCTGAGGACGACCACTTTCGTCGAACCCGGTACTGGCGTCAGTAACCATTTCTCCGGTCAAGATGGCATCGCGTTCCAGCTTGGCAGTGCCAAAACCGACATCGGAATTCAGAAACTCAAACTCTTCATAAAAACTGGAAGTGCTGGCGTTATGTTCCAAACGGAACTCCAGATTGGCGGTTTTGCCGATAATGCGTTTAGCTTCAGCTGTATCCTGAATACCCGGCAACTCAACAACAATACGACTGCTGCCCTGACGCTGAACCAATGGTTCAGCAACACCCAGTTCATTGACACGATTTTTCAGGGAGGTCAGATTTTGCGTCAATGCGCGTTCTTCAAAGTCGCGGATCGCCACCTCGTTGTATGCCAAATCCAGAATGTAGAGACCACCCTCTTCTTCGGCTTCAACCAGAAGTTCTGCGTTTTGTTCCAGAATCAGACTGCGGGCTTCCGAGCGATCTTCCGCTGAGCGGAATCCAATCCGTACATGGTTGACATCCGTTATTTCGGGAGTGCGGTATCGGATACCCTCAGACAACAACTGTGTGCGTACTTGGGACGCCAATCCTTCGGCCCGTGCAGCTACCGCCGCATCGATATCCACCTCCAGCAGGAAGTGCACACCTCCGGACAAATCCAACCCCAGCTTCATCGGTTGAGCGCCAAGATTGCGCAGCCATTCCGGAGTAGTAGGCGCCAGATTCAAAGCAACCACGTAATTGTTGCCCAATGTTGCCTTGACAGCATCGTTGGCAGGCAGTTGGTCGTCACGATGGGAGAGTCGAATCAGGGCGCTAACACCATCCTCGGATATCTCAGATCCTATAACCTCAATACCTGCATTTTCCAGACTTGCTTCGGCCCGATCCATAATGGTTTGGCTAATTTGCGTACCACTGGTCGTACCAGAAATTTGAATCGCCGGATCCGGCGGGTAGATATTTGGCATCGCGTAGATCGCGGCGCCGACAAGTACCGCCAGAATCAGCAGGTATTTCCAGAGTGGATATTTATTCATTATATGGTTCTACAGACCTTGGTTCGAAATCAGACAAGAAGACAACGAGCTTATCGAAAATGAGGCGCGATTATAGACAAAGCTGGTCGGTACGGCGATAGCGATGTCCATTGGCTCCCCTGGATGGAATTTTTTGGTTCAATTATTTTAAAAATACAAGCTTTGACAGATGTGGGTGTAAAAAAAACGATTTCAAGCGGTGCTATGACTCGACTCGCCTCTGTCATAGGCAGCGTAAAAGCGTTCGGCCCAGCCTTCAAAATCTTCTGCCTCAATTGCAGCCCGAATCTGCTGCATAAGGTTTTGATAAAAATGGGTGTTATGAATGGTATTTAACTGCGCACCCAACATCTCTCGGGTTTTTTCCAGATGATACAGATAGGCGCGTGAAAAATTCTGGCAGGTATAACAGCTGCACTGTGGATCCAATGGTTTTTGGTCTTCACGGTGAACCGCATTGCGTATCTTGACCACACCTTCAGAGGTAAAGAGATGTCCGTTGCGCGCATTGCGAGTCGGCATTACACAGTCAAACATATCCACACCCCGACGAACTGCTTCAATGATATCCCCGGGTTTTCCCACCCCCATCAAATACCGCGGTTTATCTTCAGGTAGCTTGTCAGCAACCGCATCGAGTATTTTGATCATTTCATCTTTGGGCTCGCCCACGGACAATCCGCCGATGGCATAGCCATCAAAACCTATTTCCACAAGGGCTTGCAGAGATTGCTCACGCAGATCCTCATACATACCACCTTGCAAAATACCAAAAAGAGCACCACTCCCATCGTAGGAATCCTTGCAGCGTTTGGCCCAACGCATGGACAGCTCCATTGAGTAGCGAGCTTCCTCAAGCGTTGCCGGATAGGGCGTACACTCATCAAAGCACATGACAATATCGGAACCCAGATCCCGTTGTACCTGCATGGAGCGCTCCGGGTCCAGAAATACCGCACTGCCATCAATGGGCGATTTAAAACGCACGCCCTCCTCGGTAATTTTTCTGAGTTTGCCCAGACTGAACACCTGAAAACCACCCGAGTCCGTCAGGATGGGTTTGGGCCAACGCATAAATTCGTGCAATCCACCGTGGTCGGCAATAATTTTTTCACCGGGGCGCAACATAAGGTGGAAGGTATTGCCCAAGAGTATTTCAGCACCACTGGCCTCAACATCACGCGGCAACATACCCTTTACTGTCCCATAGGTTCCCACCGGCATAAAGGCCGGGGTTTGCACCTCACCACGTCTAAAGTTCAGCGTGCCCCGGCGCGGAACGCCGTCTCGGTTCAACAATTTGAATGTCATTGGAGCAGTCATGGCATCTAATCTTCCGGGTGTAAAAACATGGCATCGCCATAACTGAAAAACCGGTATTGCTGATTTACGGCATTCCGGTAAGCGTTCATTATCTCATCGTAACCGCTAAAAGCAGCCACCAGCATCATAAGAGTGGACTCCGGCAAGTGGAAATTGGTGATCATGGCGTCTACCACCTGAAACTTGAAGCCGGGATAGATAAAAATATCAGTTTCCCCACTGTAAGCTTTGAGCTCTTCTCCTGCGGCGGCTGTCTCCAGACAGCGAACGGCTGTAGTACCAACGGCCACTACCCGCCCACCGTTAACCTTGGTTTTGCGTATTTTTTCTACCACACCCTCATCCAGGCACATCCATTCAGAGTGCATCTGGTGCTGCAATGGGTCATCAACACGTACCGGCTGAAAGGTTCCCGCTCCAACATGCAGAGTTACCTCCGCAAAAAGTACACCCTTTTCACCAAGGGCATCCAACAACTGCTGGTCAAAATGCAAACCGGCGGTGGGTGCCGCAACGGCACCTGGCTGCTTGCTATAAACCGTTTGGTAACGCTCTTTATCTTCCAACTCATCTGCGCGATCAATATAGGGAGGAAGGGGTATATGGCCAACCTGATCCAGAACATCAGTCCAGTTCTGCTCCGCTTCAAGCTGAAAAAACTCACCTTGACGGTCGATAACCTGTATTTCCATACCCCCATCAAGAATCAGTTTACTGCCGGCCTTGGGTGACTTGCTGGCGCGGACATGAGCCAAAACCTGACGGTCATCTAACAGGCGTTCAACCAAAATTTCGACAGCTCCGCCGGTCGTTTTCCGCCCAAAC
>JBFHKI010000012.1:0-19976 GCA_041595415.1 Pseudomonadales bacterium
AAAAAACCCTCACCGTTTTCGGTGAGGGTTTTTTATTGGTGGAGGCGGCGTCTCTTTAATAGGTAGTGTAACTATTTGAATACTAAGGTTAGTTTATTCATCGATTAAGCTATATTCCCCCAAAAATACCCCAACTCAATGCTCGGGAGAGAACCTGCGATATATATGCTGCTGTTTTCTAAGACTAGTTAGCAATTTGTAAATATTTTGGGTCTGCGTTGTAATTGCGTTTTTTGCGGTTAGACTATGCGCATGCGTCACTCCTACATCACATTGCTGATTATTGTCTCCATCCTGTTCGTTGGGGTTGAGAACGTTGTTGATGAGTTGTTGGATGATCACGCATTATCGAGTTCGCACTCGCATGTTCAGACGCCGGACGAGCACCTTTCTCTGGACGATCATGACACCGATATGCGCCATTGCGGGCACTGTTTTCACTCCCATGCTGGAGATGTCGTAGACTCAATTGAGTTGAGTTTTCTGCGAGCGACAACAGGCTTGCTTGCTCATCGCGAACCTAATTTATTAGCTTATATTCAGGCACCATCGACTCCCCCTCCCAACGCATAAATCTTTTCCCTAATTAGTTCTTGCGCCGTTCATTTAATGGCGTGTCTTAGTCCTATTTGTTTGGAATTTGATTTATGCAAACGCGAAATTTATTCACCCTATGGCTCGTTGGCAGTTGTTCTGTATATGGGTGGGCCTCAGATCCATCTGATCTGCCCGACTCTGATCTAGCTAACTCGTACCCTGACACTGTACTTGTTGAATTTGTCGTCTCGGCAGTCGACAAGAATCCGCGTGTTTTAGCTACGCAAGCGGCAATAAATGCAAGTGATGCCCTTAGGTCAGCCGCTAGCCGCCCTCTCTATAATCCAGAAATTGAAATTGAAGCCACAGATGCTGAGGTTGAAACTCGAACACTCGGAATTAGCCAAACATTTGATTTTGGCAATAAACGAGCCGCTCTGGGTGCCGTGGCTTCCGCAGATTTAGAAGTAGCACAGGCAGAATATCTGGTGGCGCGGCAGAGCGTCACCCTGGAACTCCTGCTGGCACTCTCTGCATATCAAACCGCTATCGATCGAGATGGTTTGGCCGACGAAAGAGTGACGGCATTACAAGAGTTTTTTGAGCTCGCCAGACAGCGTTTTGATGCTGGAGATCTGTCCCAGACAGAATTTAACCTGGCGAGCTTGGTAGCCGCACAGGCCCGTCTAAGCAAAGCCGTGGCCGCTTCAGATCTTGCGGATGCTGTCCAGCAATTAGATGGTTTGATATCCAACATCAATTTGGCTCAAGTACCCAGTTTGGATTTTTCGCTCCCCAGCATTGCCATGCTGGAAAACCCACAATCTAATCTGATGTTGTTGCCTGAGGTACAGGCTGCGCGACTAAGGGTTGATTCGGCAAATGCTGCTATTGATTTACGCCAGCGTGAGCGACGCCCGGACCCTACGATTAGCCTGACTGGTGGCGAGGAGGGCAATCAGCGCCTTGTTGGGCTAAGCCTGTCCATACCTCTGCCGGTACGCAACACGCGCAGTGCAGAAGTAACAGCTGCAAGTGAGCAACATCAACAGGCCTGGCAATTAGCTGACAATGTCTTATTGCAATCCAGGGCACGTCTTTTTAGCACATATGAGCGTTATCAACTCGCCCATTCTGCCTGGAATGATTGGAAACGGTTCGGTCAACTTAGTTTGCAGAACCAAGCAGATCAACTCGAACAATTGTGGCAAGCGGGAGAACTGAGCACCTCTGACTTTCTCGTGCAAATGAGTCAAGTAATAGACAGCGAAGATAACGCACTTGCCCTACGTCAGACCCTCTGGAACGCATGGTTCGAGTGGCTGGCAGCATCAAACCAAATCGATCAGTGGATAGCGTTTGATCGCGATCCCAACCAAATTTAGGAAACTACCCATGACTCATATATTCAAAACATTGCTATTGACCACATTGTTATTCGGCCCTTTTAGCCTGCCGTTATACGCGCAAGATATTCATACAGAACTCGACGAAGACTCTCATGAAGAGGAGGGGCATGAAGAGGAAGAAAACCCAATACTGCTAACAGATGCTTCGATGCGAATGGCCGGAATACGAGTAGATGAACTCCGCTCTCAAAAACTAAATAATTTTATTGTTGCTCCGGGCGAAGTGCAGCTCGACCAGTACCGAAGTGCTGAGGTTACCTCTCCTGTTGATGCGCTGGTGGTGAAGCGCAACGCCACTCTTGGAGAGGAGGTCGAAGTTGGACAGTCTTTACTCACCCTGGCAAGCGTAGAAGTTGCTTCGGCGCAGGGAGATCTCGCCATCGCTGCAACAGAATGGCGGCGTCTTATGGCTTTGGGAGAGGCCGCAGTTGGTGCCCAGCGATATATTCAGGCCGAGGTGGCCTACGAGCAAGCACGATTGAAGCTGATGACTTACGGGCTGGACAACAGACAGATAGAAGGGATTGCCAACCGTGACGGAATGCAGCCCTTGGGTAATTTTGATTTGGTGGCTCCGGTGCAAGGAACGGTGTTGAGCGATGATTTTCGTGTTGGTCAGTGGGTGGCACTCGGTGACAGCCTCTTTGTCATTGCCGACGAAAGTCTGATATGGGTAGAAGTGAGCTTGTCTCCGAGTCAAGCGAGTTCTGTGCAGGTCGATATGCCAGCTCAGGTAGAAATTGATGGTCATTGGCATGAAGGTGTTGTTATTCAAAAACACCATATGTTGAACGAACAAACCCGGACAGTGCCTGTGCGCATCGCGCTTGAGTTGACTGAAGAACATCATCATGCCGGTGAATTCGTTGAGGTTTCGATTGCAGTTGCGTCAGAAGATGGAGCATCCGCCATACTTGTGCCTGAGTCTGCATTGGCGATTGGTGGCGACGGAGACTGGACGGTATTTGTTGAAGAGGAACCCGGATCGTTTCACCAGGTAGAGGTAGAACGAGGTCAGGCATGGGGCAATCTCGTTCCAATCTTTGGTATCGAAGAAGGGACCAGAGTGGTCACCGAAGGAGCTTTTTTCCTCGCAGCCGAACTCGCAAAAAGCGGCTTCGATATCCACAACCACTAGCCCACTAAGGAAGCTATTACGATGTTAAATTCTACAGTGGATTGGGCGGTCCGTAACCGTCTGTTGGTATTGCTGGCATTGGTCGCAGCCTTGATTGGGTCGGCGATGTCACTAAAGCAACTCAATTTAGATGCCTTTCCGGATGTAAGTAACATTCAGGTTCAGGTAAATACAGAGGCTCCTGGGTTAGCAGCTGAGGAGGTTGAACAGCTAATCACCTACCCTATTGAAGCGGTAATGTATTCGCTGCCGGATGTGGTCGAGGTGCGCTCCATCTCAAAGACGGGCTTGTCGGGTATTACGGTTGTTTTCGCAGAAGGCACGGATATCTATTTCGCTCGCCAGCTGGTTTTTGAGCAGTTGCAGGCAGCCCGAGAAAATATTCCCGACGGCATAGGTGTGCCGGAAATGGGGATTAATACTTCGGGATTGGGGCAGGTATTTCAGTATGTTCTGCTCGCCGACGACGAGAGCGGCGTGGATATTATGCAGCTTCGCAGTCTAAACGATTGGATAGTGAAACTCTTGTTACTGCCGGTAGACGGTGTAACGGATGTACTCTCCTTTGGCGGTGAAGTTCTTCAGTATCAGGTTCAACTTGATCCGGTGCGAATGCTTGGTTATAGCTTGTCGGCGGGCGAAGTCACCGAAGCCATTCAAGCAAATAATCGCAATGCCGGTGGTTGGTATGTGGATCGCGGTGCCGAGCAACTAGTTTTAAGAGCAGTCGGCTGGGTACGAAGTGGTGAAAATGGTTTACAAGACCTTGGCAATATCCCTGTTAAAGAAGTTGACGGTGTGGTTGTCAGGGTGAAAGACCTTGCGACTCTTGAGCTGGGAGGCGAAATTCGTCAGGGCGCTGTGACCATGAGCAGTCGGGATGAGCAAGGCAATACTTTTTCCCGTGGTGAAGTATTGGCAGGAATTGTCTTCAAGCGCATGGGCGCGAACACCAATGCGGCCATCAATGGCGTCTATGATCGTCTACCGCTGATAGCACAAGCTCTGCCTGAGGGAGTTACTTTGCAGCCCTACTACGACCAAGCGGATCTAATTGGCAAAGCCGTAGAGACCGTAACCAAAGCGCTGCTTGAAGCCTTCGTTTTGATCATCATCATATTGCTTTTGTTCTTGATGAATGTTCGCGCAACACTTCTGGTTTTGCTCTCCATACCGCTTTCGATAGGTCTGGCGTTAACGGCGATGGCCTATTGGGGTATATCTGCAAACTTGATGTCTTTGGGCGGGTTAGCCATTGCCATTGGCATGATGGTCGATGGGTCGGTGGTGATGATGGAAAATATTTTTTCTCACCTGTCACAGCCCGACCCAGATCACGCGGAAGACCATGCAGACGCTGATCACAGTGGGCTGCGTACCTCGAGTGACAAACATCGGCATTCCGGGATTCAGCTTCGGATTCAGGAAGCGGCCAGAGAGATCGCCAGTCCGGTATTTTTTGCTGTGATGATTATCATTGTTGTTTTTGCACCCCTCTTCGCATTGGAGGGTGTTGAGGGCAAGCTTTTTAAACCCATGGCGATCTCGATAGTGGCTGCCATGCTGGCTTCCTTGGTTGTTGCTCTGACCGTAATTCCCGCACTGGCCAGTTTTGTGTTTACCAAAGCCCCAAAGCATAAAGAAAGCCCTGTGATGCGACCCATGGCTGCGGCCTACCGTCGAGTTTTAGATTGGGCATTGACGAAACAAAAATTGGTCGTCGGTATAGCGGTTGGGCTCTTCGCGTTGTCGATGCTGGTATTGACGCAGTTGGGCACCGAGTTCGTGCCAGAACTGGAAGAGGGCACAATCAATATACGGACAACGCTGGCCCCGTCGTCGAGTCTGGAAAATTCGGTTGAGCTGGCGCCCAAACTGGAAGCGATTTTGATGGAATTCCCGGAAGTGACTTACGCATTGAGCCTAATAGGACGTGCAGAGGTGGGTGGTGACCCCGAGCCGGTATCCAATATTGAGACTTATGTGGGGTTGAAACCGGTATCAGAATGGACATCTGCCCGTAATCGCTATGAATTGCAAGCCTTAATGGAGGAGAGATTGTCGGTGCATCCTGGACTGCTATTTTCTTTTTCTCAGCCTATCGCCACGCGAGTGGATGAGTTGCTGTCTGGCGTAAAAGCGCAGTTAGCTATCAAGCTGGTTGGGCCAGATCTGGATGTTTTGGCCGAGAAGGGGCAAGAAATTGAGTCCTTAGTCAATGAGGTGGAAGGCACCATTGGCGTGTCTATGGAACAAATTGAGGGTGAGGCTCAGTTAGTTGTTCGTCCAGATCGGGATGCGCTTGCCCGCTACGGGATGGCGGTGGAAGAAATTGTGTCACTGGTGTCTGATGGCATAGGTGGGCAAAGTGCCGGTCAGATTATCAATGGCAATGAACGCTATGACATTTATATTCGTTTGCAAGAATCGGCCCGCGATAGTGAAAGTGCGATTCGTGATCTGCTAATCGAAGCGCCTAACGGAGCATGGGTTCGATTGGGGGATGTCGCTAGTGTGCAAATTGAAGCGGGACCACCACAAATTCGACGAGACGATGTCCAGCGGAGGGTAGTTGTTCAATCCAACGTTGAAGGTCGTGATATGGGCGGTCTTGTTGCGGAGATAGATCAGAGAATAAAGGCTGAAATTGATTTGCCGCCGGGCTATAGCGTGGAATATGGCGGCCAATATGAAAATCAGCAAAGAGCGCAGGCTCGATTGATGGTTGTGGTTCCTATTTCTCTGGCCTTGATATTTTTGCTGCTCTACTTCGCCTTCGGTTCTTTGGGGCAGGCGGGACTCATTATGGTGAACGTACCCTTGGCCATGATCGGCGGAATATTTGCTCTGTGGGTGTCTGGTCAATATCTATCTGTGCCAGGATCTATTGGGTTTATCGCCCTTTTTGGCGTGGCCGTACTCAACGGGGTCGTCATGGTGACATCAATAAATCAGCGGGTACTTGGCGGGAATACCGTGGAGGATTCTGTTCAGGCTGGGGCCAATTCCCGACTGAGACCAGTGTTAATGACGGCACTGATAGCAGCGTTAGGTCTTATACCCCTACTGCTAGCCACTGGAGTTGGATCTGAAATTCAGCGACCATTGGCGACTGTTGTTGTGGGAGGGTTATTATCCAGTACTTGTCTCACCTTAGTTATTCTTCCGTCACTTTACGTTTGGTTTTCTAAGGGTTGGCTGAGAGATCAGTTGGGTGTATCGCAGTGAAGCCGTCGATCTCACCCGCAAAACTCTTAACTAAACTTTGGGTGAACTGTAGTAAATCTACAAATCTCTGTCTGATTTTTGCAGCCACACTAGGGATGAGCTCTTGCTCATCTCTAGTCAAGCAGTTTCCATTTGATATCGAAAAAGTCTCTACAAGTAGCGGGGAAATATGGGAAGCTGACATACAAACCGACAACACCAGCGTTTACTTATACGGTAGATTGCTTTTCGAGTCTGATCCGGGTCATCTGGACGCTTCGATAATAACTCCGGATGGCTCGATCAATTGCATGAGTCAGAATTTTACAACAGGCTCCCATGCTCCGAGTTACCCAGCAGGATATAAACAACCTTCCCGCCACAGTCATAAAAGGTTTCAGCTTCATCTAGATTTTCTGCCTGAAGCTGGCAGCCTGGTGAGAGTTTGGCATCACCAAGGTGCGATTCACCAAGGTTGTGAAATAAGCTGACAATAAACGGAGTTCAAAATAGCTCATAACAGCCAAAAATACAGGAGTGCGCAATTTTTTAGGTAAGCCGCAATAGAAAACCGATTCTAGTTGTGCTGGTAGAAATTGATAAAAGCTGGGTGGTATAGATATGTATAACGACAAAGGATCCGAACGCCAAAGTTCCAAGTACGGTGGGTAAATGGCTGCGACAAAAGACTATGTCTCACTACATTCTCATCAAAGAATACGATCTGTGTGGCTAGGCATGGTTCTAGGGTTGGTATCGGTGAGCGCTTTCGCTGATCACGAGTTTTTCTATCGCTGGTTGGATTCGGAGGGAGACATACAATTTTCGGACATTGAACCTCAAAACCGTCCCTACGACTTGATTGTGATCTCGCACGCACCGCCAGTTGACCCCGAAGTTCAACGTCGTTTAGCGGAAATGGATCGGCTGACAGCCGAATGGGCTGAAGAACGCAAACAGCGGGCTGAGGCGTTACGCAGTGCGGCAGAGCTGGAAGCGTCGCGCAATGAAGGCTGCGCGCGGGCGCGTGAACAGAAAGCCAAGTTCGAAACTGTACCTTTCGCAAGACTTTTAGTAACCGATGACGCAGGAAACATTCATCGTATGACGGAATCCGAGCAACAGGAAAGATTGTCTACATTAGTGCAACAGATCTCAGTACTTTGTACAACAGGACAATAATGAGATCCGAAAACTTAAGTAATGATAGTAGTGTATGACCTGTTTTTTGGGGATGAAATACTACGCAAAAATAGGATATGAATGCCATGCATAACCATTCGCATCAAGAGGAGTCTGCTTCAACGGCGATTGCTTGGGCGTTTTTTCTAAATCTTGGTTTCACCGTACTAGAGTTTATCGGTGGATGGCTTACCAACAGCACAGCGATTATGGCTGATGCGGTACATGATCTGGGTGATAGCTTATCAATAGGCCTGGCCTGGTTTTTGGGACATGTATCGCGCAAGGGTTCCACCGAAACTTTTACTTATGGTTTCCAGCGTTTTTCGTTGCTGGGTGCTTTAATCAATGGTGTCGTGTTGGTTGCTGGTTCGATCTGGGTGCTTAGTGAAGCGGTTCCGCGTCTCTGGAACCCGGAGATGCCAGATGCCAAAGGTATGGTTCTGCTCGCAGTTTTTGGAGTCGCTGTTAACGGATTCGCCGCCTACAAACTTAGTGGTGGAAAATCACTAAATGAACGAATACTCAACTGGCATTTGCTAGAGGATGTTTTTGGCTGGGCTGCCGTTCTGATTGTTGCAGTCCTCCTTGTGTTTTTTGAGTGGCCAATTCTGGATCCCATTCTCTCAATTGGGTTTACACTTTTTATCCTGATTAATGTCGTCAGAAACTTGGCTGAGACGGTGCGTATATTTTTGCAGGCTTCTCCAGATGCAAGCATGAGAGAGAATCTTCTTGAAGAACTCTCATCCATACCCGGTATAGAAGCTGTCCACCACCTATACATATGGTCTCTGGACGGCGAAAATCATGTGCTCACTGCGCATCTGCTCTTAGAGGACAATTCTGATATCGCCGCTCAGGAAGTTGTTAAGAGTGAGCTATCTCGTCGACTAGAGCCTTACCACCTATCTCATACAACTGTTGAGCTAGAGTTTAGTAATGAACCATGCAGGGATCTCCATGAGTGAAATCATATACGCCTCTGGGAGGATTGGCCCAATAGGCTTTGCGAAGTCAACTGCGGCTAAATTTGCAGGAAAGTGAATACTTGGAGGATAGTTAAATGTCTGGATGTGGATGTGGTTCTGAAGAATCAGAGAATCTGGAGCGGAAAACACTCATTACGCTTCTTGCTATCAATGCCTTTATGTTTGTGACCGAGCTCATTCTTGGTTGGATAGCACAATCTGCAGGATTAGTAGCCGACTCGCTAGATATGCTCGCAGATGCTTCAGTATATGGTGTCTCGCTTTTTGTTGTTGGCCGGGGTGTATTGCTTCAGGTGAAATCGGCTCAGATTAGCGGTGTCCTTCAGGTCTTGCTTGGGGTCGGTGTTCTGTTTGAAGTAATTCGCAGGGTGATATTCGGGAGCGAGCCGCAGAGTCTGATGATTCTATGGGTAGGCTTTTTCGCACTATTGGCAAACATTTATTGTCTTGCCTTGATATACAAACACAGGGAGGGCGGGGTGCACATGAGGGCGTCGTGGATATTTTCCGCAAATGATGTGGTTGCCAACTTGGGAGTAATTATCTCCGGTGGACTTGTGGCATTACTGGGGAGTAGATACCCCGATTTGATTATCGGTGCTTTCATTTCAATTGTTGTCATTCGCGGCGGGTTCAAAATTCTTGCAGATGGTAGAGCAACTCTTGCCGCTGAAACCATAAAATAGTGATTGTTCAAATATTTACTCTCGCCTAAATGTGGAGAAATTTATGGAGTTAAGGGTTCCGCCTCTGATTCAAGTGCTTGTTCTTGGTTTTGCGATGCTCAGTATCGCAATATTACTTCCCTCATTTGAAATTTTAGTTCCGGCAGGAAGATTAGTTGGATCAATTTTAATTGTGGTGGGAACAATACTGGCACTCGCTGGGGTTATAGAGTTTCGACGGATAAATACCACGGTAGACCCAAGATACCCCGATAACTCCGAAAGTCTGGTTTACGCAGGAATTTATAAACTTAGTCGCAACCCTATGTATCTTGGCATGTTCATCATTCTTCTGGGTTGGTCTCTTTATCTGGCAAATGTGATGTCTTTTGTAGTGCTGCCAGTTTTTGTTTTTTATATGAATAATTTCCAAATAAAGCCTGAGGAAAGAATCCTTTCGCAAAAGTTTGGAGCTGAATTTGACCGGTATTGCAATGAAGTGCGTAGGTGGATTTAGGGAAATACTCTGGATAGGTGCGGTGGGAATTGAACCTGATGGTGCGCAAATAAGATTGGGAATGTTTCTTCAACCCATCATCTACCCATTACATGCGGCATTCTGGATTGGTTTTTGACCGACTTAAAATTGTTTCACATCATTGTTTTTCAAATCTTCGGTGTTACTATTCTTCGAATGCACACTAAGTTTCCCACCATTTTTCTGATTATTGCCTTGCTCTCGCAGCAGGCGATATCAGGTGTCGTTAGTGGTTCAATGATGGGTGGTTCAGCATTAGATCCTTCTTCGACCGCGGACATGTCGCATCATCAGCACCATGAGATGGTCTCACAGTCTGATATGGGCGAGATGTCGAATACGCAAATGAAGGAGTGCTGTCAGTCCGATTGTGCTTACTGCATGGTTGGCTGTCACTCCATATTAAACTCTACGGCAATTAAACCGCTTTCAGTCTTTGCTCAAATACCCACCCAGCAGTCAATAATTGAGCCAAGAGCTCAGTCTCTCGATTTCCCCTTTAGACCTCCGATTTTCGCCTAACACAGGATAGGTGTGTCCGTTCCAAACTGGAATGGTCTCTAAATCGGGGATATTCGGTCAACTAACAAGTTCATCTGATGATTTCCCCTAAATTCGAAGGAATCTTGGCGCTTTGCGTCGTGTTTCTTCTTCCTAGGAATTGGGAAATGCAAGATGAGAACCCTTTTATTCGAGCAAGCTAAGTCTTCGGCCCTAGTTGCACTATTAAGTTTGTTGTTGTGTGGGTTGGTCCTGGCTCAGGACAATATTTCTTACTTAGAGTTTGAGCAGGCTGTTGCTGTCGCGCAACAAAACGATCCCTGGCTTCAGGTAAATGTACTTCGAGAAAACTCTCTGCGATCGCTGAGCGTTTCGGCCAATACGCTTCCCAATCCAGCGGTTTCGGTTAGCTTGGCCAATTTGCCCACGGATAGCTGGGACTTTGGTCAGGAGGCAATGACTCAATTCAATGTTCGAGTTAGCCAGACAATTCCTCGCGGGGATACAAGAGAACTGCGCAGCGCTCAGCTAAATGTATTAAGCGACCAGTACCCTCTGCAGCGTCTTGATCGTCAAGCACAGGTAGAGATGACGACTGCCTTGTTATGGCTGGACATTTACCGGGCTCAACAAAGTATTGCTCTGATCGAGCAAGATAGAGGACTGTTTGAGCAGCTGGTAGATGTCGTTAATCTGAATTACTCCAGCGCCACCGGACAGACGCGACAGCAGGATTTGGTGCGGGCTCAACTTGAGCTCACGTCTCTTGATGATCAGCTCACTTTACTGGAGCTAAATCGAAGAACTGCTCAGGCAGGGCTGAGCGAATGGGTCGGTGATTTAGCCTACTTAGATGTCGCCGCTACGCTACCAAATATTCCAATTTCCCAAACAAATACCGCAATGGAATCCATTGAGGATCAACTTGTTCGTCATCCCAAAATTCTCGCTATGGATGAGCGGATTCGGTCGAGCGATCTCGGTGTTTCCCTTGCTGAACAGGAGTACAAACCCATGTGGTCTGTTAACGCCAGTTATGGCTATCGCGATCAGGATCTATTGGGTAACTCGCGTGCAGACCTATTTTCCGTAGGAATAGGCTTTGATTTACCCCTGTTCACTTCAAGTCGGCAGGATAAAGCGGTTGAGTCAGCCACTTTTGAGCGTGATGCAGTAATAGCAGATCGACATTTAGCATTACGCGAATTGCGTGCTGGATATGAGTTGGCAATTCAGCGAGCGGGTTTATTGGAGCAACGGCTAAAACTATACGACTCGCAATTACTCGAGCAGATGAGCGAACAAGCCGAGTCCTCTTTAAATGGCTATACAAACGATGACGGAGACTTTGCCGAGGTAGTTCGTTCTTATATCGCCGAACTAAACGCTCAGATAGAACGCCTCTCTATCGCGGTAGATCTCAACAAATCTCAAGTAGAAATAAATTATTACCTAAGTGGTTCAGCGATCCAACGCGACCCACAGTCAGTAGCTTTCGGAGAGTCACAATGAACAATCAAAGAAAATTCATTCTTGGTGTAGCGGCAGGAGTTGCTCTGGGTGGAATTCTGACAGTGCAGATATTGAAACTACAGGGCTCTGCTGAGATGGATATGTCAGGGAATACATCACAAGCAGGGGAAGAACCGCTGTATTGGGTTGCACCCATGGATCCCAATTACCGCAGTGACGAACCAGGTTTGTCGCCTATGGGTATGGAGCTGATTCCGGTATACGCAGAAGGACAATCAGCCAGCGGCCCGGGCACTATCAGCATATCTCCCCAGGTGGTGAACAACATTGGAGTTCGCACAGGTCGTGTTACTTATCAGGCAATCAATACCGAAATAAACACGGTCGGTTATGTCGACTATGATCAGGATCAATTGTTCCATGTTCATGCACGCATGGCTGGCTGGATTGAAAAGCTCTATGTCACCGCCGAAGGCGCGCCAGTCCAAGCCGGGGAGCCCCTCTACGATCTTTATTCACCGGAGTTAGTGGCTGCGCAAGAAGAACTTCTATTGGCGGTTTCTCGTAACAACACCATGTTAATCCAAGGTGCCGAACGGAGACTACAGGCTCTACAGGTTCCTCAGCAAAGCATTGACCGAATTAAAAGTCAGGGTGAGGTGCAGCAGTTCGTAACATTCCGTTCGCCAAGCTCTGGCTTTGTGGACAACCTGAATATTCGTGAAGGTTTTTACGTCACTCCGGCCACTACCTTGATGTCTGTCGGTGCGCTCAATCAGGTTTGGGTTGAGGCGGAAGTATTCGAGCGTCAGTCTGCGCTAGTTGAAGTGGGTCAATCGGTAAGTATGCAGTTGGATTATCTACCTGGGCGGGTCTGGAACGGTCAGGTGGACTATCTCTATCCAACTCTCGATCCAACAACTAGAACCGCGCGCGTCAGGCTGCGTTTTGATAACGAAGATATGAGCCTGAAGCCGAATATGTTTGCCAATATTAGAATCCTAGCGGAGAGCCCAAACCAATCACTCACCATCCCTAGAGAAGCTCTTATTCGTACGGGCACTCAGGATCGTGTCGTACTCGCTTTAGGCGAGGGACGTTTTAAATCCATCGAAGTAGAAGTCGGCCGTATCGATACTCAAAGAGTAGAAATTCTGGGCGGTCTCACCGAGGGAGAAGAAATTGTTACCTCTGCCCAATTTTTACTGGATTCCGAATCCAGTAAAAGCTCTGACTTTATGCGCATGAATTATGACACGGATGAAATGAGTGAAAAGCCTACTGAGGCAATGCCGCAAATGGACCACTCTGGGATGGACCATAGCCAAATGGACGATAGCCAGATGGAGCCCGCTGAGATGGATCATAGCCAAATGATTCACGGCGAATAGGGAGTGATTCGATGATTGAATCCATTATTCGTTGGTCTGTCAGCAACCGATTTCTAGTTTTGCTGGCTATGACCAGCATAATTGGTGGTGGACTGCTCGCGGTAAAAAATACACCGGTTGACGCCATCCCTGATTTGTCTGATGTGCAGGTTATTATCAAGACCAGTTACGCGGGGCAGGCACCTCAGGTGGTTGAGGATCAGGTGACCTATCCACTGACTACAGCCATGTTGTCGGTTCCCGGTGCAGTTACCGTTCGCGGCTACTCTTTCTTTGGCGATTCCTATGTCTACGTGATCTTTGACGAAAACACCGACCTTTATTGGGCTCGCAGTCGAGTATTGGAGTATCTCAGTCAGGTTACGCCAAATCTTCCGGAAAATGCACGTCCGCAACTCGGGCCAGATGCAACCGGCGTCGGTTGGGTATATATCTACGCTTTGGCCGATGCCACTGGCCAGAGTGATATTAGTGAGCTGCGTAGCCTTCAGGATTGGTTTTTGAAATATGAGCTACAAACCGTACCCGGCGTTTCCGAAGTTGCCGCAGTTGGAGGCATGGTTCGGCAGTATCAGGTCACCTTGGATCCAGACAAACTGCGAGCTTATGGAATTCCGCTCAGTCATATTGAAATGGCGATTCGCCGAGCGAACCAGGAGATTGGTGCCTCGGTAGTAGAAATGGCTGAAGCTGAATATATGGTGCGTGTGTCCGGCTACATTCAAAGCGAAGAGGATCTGTCCAATATTCCTCTGGGTCTTAATGATCGAGGCACACCCTTACTTTTAAGTGACGTGGCGGATATCGGTTTAGGCCCACAGATGCGCAGAGGTATTGCTGAATTAAATGGTGAGGGAGAAACCGTAGGCGGCATCGTTGTCATGCGCTTTGGTGAAAATGCACAGGAAGTCATCGACGCTGTCAAAGAAAAACTGGATCAGCTACAACCCAGTCTTCCGGAAGGAGTGGAAGTGATCACTGTGTATGACCGATCGGCTCTGATAGAGAGAGCTGTGGAAAACCTCTGGCACAAGCTGGGTGAAGAAATGCTGATGGTGGCACTAGTCTGCATTGTTTTTCTATTCCATTTTCGTTCTTCCCTTGTGGCAATCATCAGTTTGCCTGTGGGAATTCTTGCTGCATTTATCCTTATGTATGCTCAAGGATTGAATGCAAACATCATGTCGCTAGGAGGTATCGCCATTGCTATCGGTGTAATGGTCGATGGCGCGATCGTGATGATCGAAAACATGCACAAACACATGGAGCGCACACCGCTTACTAAACAGAATCGCTGGGTGATTGTTACGGAATCGGCTTCGGAAGTGGGTCCCGCGCTATTTTTTAGTCTGCTCATTATTACCGTGAGCTTTATGCCGGTCTTTGCTCTCGAAGCTCAGGAAGGTCGAATGTTCTCGCCCTTGGCATTTACCAAAACCTATGCAATGGGAGTTTCAGCGATCCTTTCCATAACGCTGGTGCCCGTGCTGATGGGTTACTTTATTCGCGGGAATGTGCTGCCGGAACATAAAAACCCGATTAACCGTGTTCTCATTGGTGGTTATTTCCCGATATTACGTAAAATTTTGCAGCATCCAAAAATGACACTTCTAATCGCGATTTTGGTTGTCTTGGGTACGTATTGGCCGATGCAGAAAATCGGTAGCGAATTTATGCCCCCTCTAGACGAGGGCGATTTAATGTATATGCCAACTACCTATCCTGGTATTTCCATTGGCAAAGCAAGGGAGCTGTTGCAGCAAACTGATAAATTAATTGCCAGCGTGCCGGAAGTGGAAACAGTGTTTGGAAAGATCGGCCGTGCCGAAACAGCGACCGATCCGGCCCCATTGACCATGATCGAAACTTTTATTCAGCTCAAACCGAAAGAAGAGTGGCGGCCGGGTGTAACTAGCGACAGCCTTCGACGGGAGTTGGATGCTTTCGTCAACATCCCGGGAATAACAAACGCTTGGGTTATGCCAATCAAGACGCGCATCGACATGCTAGCGACCGGCATTAAAACACCGGTAGGCATCAAAGTTTCTGGCCCCGAGCTGGGTGTCATCCAAGAAATTGGTCAAAAGCTAGAAGTGGTGCTTGCCGAAGTGCCCGGTACCGCTTCGGTTTACTCGGAGCGGGTAGCGGGTGGCCGCTATATCAAGGTTGATATTGATCGGGTACAGGCGGCCCGTTACGGCTTAAATATTGTAGATGTACAACAGGTGGTTGCTACGGCGATAGGTGGTATGAATGTTACCCAAACTGTCGAAGGTCTAGAACGCTACCCCGTAAATATGCGCTATCCACAGGATTATCGGAGTTCTCCAGAACAACTGGCCTTGTTACCGATAGTCGCATCCTCAGGGCAGCGCATTGCTCTTGGCGATGTTGCTGAGGTTTATATAGAGGATGGCCCTCCGGGCATTAAGAGCGAAAATGCTCGCATTAATGGATGGACCTTTGTAGATATCGAGAACATAGATGTCGGTAGTTACGTGGTTGACGCTCAAGCAACGGTTCGCGATCAGCTTGATTTACCTCCCGGATATTCTTTGGTTTGGTCGGGGCAATACGAATATATGCAGCGAGCAAAGGAAAAGCTTGCCTATGTGATACCAGTGACACTTTTGATCATCATGGTGTTGCTCTACATGAATTTTCGGAATGTCACTCAGGTTGCGATATTGATGACCTCACTACCCTTTGCCTTGGTTGGTAGTATCTGGTTGATGTATTTCATGAATTTCAACTTTTCTATCGCGGTTGGTGTGGGGGTGATTGCATTGGCTGGGGTTGCGGTAGAAACGGCAGTAATAATGCTTGTCTATCTAGATCAGGCTTGGAATCAGTTGGCCCAAAAGAGCGCGGAAGAAAATACTCAAATTAAGCCAGAGCAGCTTCAAGATGCCGTACTGCATGGCGCGGGACTACGAGTGAGGCCCGTTATGATGGTCGCGACCGCAATTATCGTAGGTCTGCTTCCAATTCTATTTGGGAGCGGCACGGGCTCAGAAGTGATGAGTCGCCTTGCTGCGCCCATGGTGGGTGGAATGCTTAGCTCGGTGGTTTTGACGCTTTTTGTATTACCCGTAATCTATCTACTATGGAAAAGTTTGAGTTTAAACAAAATTGAGTCTACTCCTGATTCTTTCTTGGTAGATTCATGAAACTTGCCTGTAATTTTCTAGTCCAACGGGGTGGAATATCGGGAATAATCTTATGCATCATTTTCTGATATTTTGTACAAAATTTAATTCAGATCAACTTTGAATTGTTAAAGGGTGATACTGTCCAGTTATGAAAAATAGATACATCGCTATTGTTATCGTCTTGGGCTTGCTGTCTCAGCAAGTTATGGCGGGTGTCATGGGTGCATCTATGTTGAGTCACATGACATCACCATCTTCTCGTCTGTCTGATTCAGAATCAGACGCTTCGACGCACGAAGGGCACGGAATGGTGGCCCATCACGGTGATATGACAGCAAGCATCGACAGTGATAAGAATGCGGACTCCCATGCAAGCACTATGGATTGCTGCGATATTGATTGCGGTTGCTGTTCCGCTTGCTCGCATCCGTTGATTCAAAGTTTTTCACCTGATCTTTCACTGCTGATGGCTTCCCAGCCAAATCAGCGATACTCCTCTGAACCCTTGGTTCAAATACTCGCCTCTCTCTTTAGGCCGCCCATATTCGCTTAATCACAGGATAGTTGTGTCTGCCGTTTATGCGACAGACATCCTGAGCGGGCGTTCTTCCTAAAAAATCGTTCTATCTGTAGAACCCCGCTTCGTCCCGGCCCTGAGGCCATTTTGAAAAGAGCCTTAAGGCCTTTACGAAAAGATTTGAAGCGAGATTTAGTATGTTTAAAGAAGTTTCCTCTGGGGATGTTATTCATTCCCCTCGTGTTAGCCGACGACAGTTCGTCAGTGGCGCAGCAGCCGGTGCGGCAGCCTTGGGATTGGGCGCCCCTATCCCGGCAATGGCTGCGGACAATGCACCTCACGAAACGCCCCAATTAAGTGGGACAAATTTTGACCTGAACATTGGTTATCAAGAGGTCAACTTTACTGGCCGTTCGAAAATGGCGACTGCTGTTAATGGTTCAGTACCGGCGCCAACACTGCGATGGAGAGAAGGTGATCGAGTCAGTTTGCGAGTGCAAAACAACTTGGCCCACGACAGCTCGATTCATTGGCACGGTTTGATTCTTCCCGCCAATATGGACGGTGTTCCCGGCATCAGTTTCCCCGGAATCAAACCTGGGCAGTCCTATCTCTACGAGTTTGACGTCAAGCAAAGCGGTACTTACTGGTATCACAGTCATTCCAGCTTTCAGGAACAAACGGGTATGTACGGTGCCATCATTATCGATCCTGCGGATGCCGATCCGGTTACTTACGATAGCGAGCACGTCATTATGTTGTCGGATTGGACCGATGAGGATCCGGAAGACGTCTACGCCAAACTGAAAAAGCTAAGTCACTATTACAATTTTATTGAACGCCCTGTTGGCGACCTTTGGCAGGATATTCGGGAAAAGGGAGTCTCCCAGACCTGGAGCGATCGCGCTATGTGGAATCAAGCGCGCATGAGCCAAACCGATTTAGCCGATGTCACCGGTTATACCTATACCTATCTAATGAATGGCGTAACGCCGGAGCAGGGCTGGATGGGCCTCTTCAAACCGGGTGAGAAAGTGCGACTACGATTTATCAACGCCGCCGCCATGACTA
This sequence comes from Pseudomonadales bacterium, assembly GCA_041595415.1. Classification (GTDB taxonomy): domain Bacteria; phylum Pseudomonadota; class Gammaproteobacteria; order Pseudomonadales; family GM7GCV1; genus JABJGI01. Next base: position 17,774 of record JBFHKI010000012.1, read on the forward strand.
TTTTTGATGTGCGTATCCCCGGCCTGAAAATGACCCTGGTTGCCGCGGATGGACAGAACGTAGAACCGATTAGTGTTGATGAGTTTCGTCTGGGTGTGGCCGAAACCTACGACGTCATTGTTGAGCCTGAGGCAGACAGCGCCTATACACTTTTTGCGCAAAGCATTGATCGCTCTGGCTATACCTGGGGCACCTTGACGCCAGACGACAGTTGGCGGGCAGAAATCCCCGCTATGGATCCGGCGCCGCTATTGGGCCATCAAGATATGGGGATGAATATGTCCAGCTCTATGGGCGGTGTTGATCACAGTATGCACCAAATGCCAGCCACCGAGCCTGCGGCCACCGCCATGGGTCACTCCATGCACCAGATGCCCGCGGCGAGTGGAAGCACGATGGATCACAGCATGCATAACATGGATCAGATGTCCTCCATGCAGGAAGGCATGCAAATGGCTGCTGCCACAGGGCTGGGCAAGGCGGGCTATGGCACCAGCGCACAGATTCAGCATAGTTCTGATGAATATGGTCCCCATGTCGATATGCGCGCCGAGATGATTCAAAACGGTTTAACCGACCCCGGTGTTGGTTTGCGCAATCACCAACAACTTTATGGTCGCAAGGTTCTGACTTACGCGGACATCCGCAACCTGACGCCTACAATAGATCAGCGCGAGCCAGAGCGTGAAATTCAGTTGCATCTGACCGGCAATATGAGTCGTTATATGTGGTCGGTGGATGGCGTGAAATTCGCCGATGCCGAGCCGCTGCAACTGGTCTATGGAGAAAGACTCAGAATCACCCTTGTGAACGACACCATGATGACGCACCCCATGCATCTGCATGGGATGTGGAGTGAGCTGGAAACAGGCGACCCCAATTACATCCCGCGTAAGCATACGATTATGGTGCAACCCGGCTCTAGCATTAGCTATCTGCTGACAGCCGATGCTCTGGGCGGTTGGGCTTACCACTGCCACCTGCTTTTTCACATGCTTGGCATGTTTCGGGAAGTGCGCGTTAGTGAAGGAGGTTTGTCATGAGAGCTAATTTAAATGGCATTACCCAGTCAGCTCTCTTGTCGCTGTTATTTGGCCTTTTCACCCAGCAGCTTTATGCAGCTGGATCCGATGATCCACTGCTGAGCATGATTAAAATTGACCAGTTTGAATACGCCAAGGGTGAGGATGCAAGTGCCAATGTGTTGGAGGGATATGGCTGGATTGGCTACGACCTCGATAAGCTCTGGCTAAAAGTTGAGGCCGAGCAGGCGGGAGGTGAGATTGAAGAAGCGGAATTACAGTTGCTCTACGGAAAAGCAGTAACGCCCTTTTGGAACTTTCAAGCGGGTATTCGCACAGACATAGAACCCTCGCCTAACAGAAACTGGGCAGTTATCGGCATGCAGGGCGTTGCGCCTTATTTTCTGGAGACTGATGCGGCGCTTTTTGTCGGTGAGTCCGGGGACTTTGCTGCCCGCCTCTCTGCGGAATATGAGCTACTCATTACGCAAAAATTAATCCTGTTTCCTGACTTTGAGATTAACTTTTACGGTCAGAGTGATCCTGTTCTAAGAATCGGGTCTGGTCTTTCTGACGCTAATTTGGGCTTGCGTCTGCGATATGAAATTCGTCGCGAGTTTGCTCCCTATATTGGAATTAACTGGAAAAGTAGTTTTGGTGAGACCGCAGATTTTGCGCGGGCTGCAGGAGACCCTGTCGATGACACACAACTTGTGCTGGGCGTTCGAGCCTGGTTTTAAATTTTTAACGGAGAATAGATATGAAATTTTATAAAACACTGACTACCCTGGCTTTCATTTTTCTGGCTGCCAGTTCTTTTGCTCACACTGGTTTGGACTCCTCCATTCCGGTAGACGGCTCCATGCTGATGGAAAGTCCCCAAACGGTTGAACTCGACTTTACTGCGGACGTCAATCTGACCAAGTTCGAAGTCGTCAACAAGATGAGCGGTGCAGCGATTGAAGTTGAATTTACCCCTTCAGCAACTGCGAACTCCTATTTCAGTGTGCCTATGCCTGAGTTGGCGATGGGCCACTATCAGGTGAATTGGGCACTGCTCGGTGGTGATGGTCATAAAATGGAGGGCAGTTTCGAATTTATGGTTCACGACAGCAATGCGATGCCCATGGCGCAGATGGGGCATGGGCAGATGATGGATCATTCCGAGATGCCGATGGGCG
>JBFHKI010000013.1:0-18868 GCA_041595415.1 Pseudomonadales bacterium
CCCGACAAGAATCAGATGCACGTTATCAACCACACCAATGGCGAAGAAATGTCCGAGAGCCGAAATATTCTGGTGGAATCAGCGCGCATTGCTCGTGGTGAAATACGCCCCTTGTCGGAATTGGAAGTTGCGGACTTTGACGGCATTATGCTTCCTGGAGGCTTTGGTGCTGCCAAAAATCTCACCAGTTGGGCGTTAAAAGGTCCTGAAGGTGAAATTGATCCTGAGGTTAAACGCGTCCTCCGGGAAGCCGTCGCTTCACTAACCCCCGTTGCACTGATTTGTATGAGTCCGGTAATCATGGCCAAGGCCCTGGAAGGTTCAGGCCAGTCGGTTCAACTCACGGTCGGCAATACCGAGGACTCCTCACCCTATGAAATAGCGGCCATAAGTCAAGGCATGGAATCCTTGGGAGCCAAGGCGACGATGTGCCCTCTGACCGAGGTTGTAGTGGACAAAGAACACAAAATTGTCACCTCTCCAGCCTATATGATGGATATTGATATTTCCCAGCTGGCGGAAGGTGTAGCCAAAACCGTTAAACAACTTTTGGCTTTTTGATCATTTATTGCGGGTAACATTCGATGCCTAAATTGAGATTGAGAAGGCGCTGCCAGGCGACGCTCTAGCTACCCTGAACAGGCGCCCTCTTCTCTCGCAATTCAGTTATTGCCCATCTTTCATAGGGTTGTGCACTGATGACTAAAAGGCCGCTATCTCACCAGACTGAACTTTCGCCAATACCGATTTTTCCCGCGTTCGAGAAACAGTGGTTAACAATAGATTTGCACTCAGACTGGCTATCAACATAACCCCGACAACGGAAAGCAGATCGCCCCGGTTCAGGATGGCCGACACACCACCCAGCAAAGCCCCAAACAGGAAAGTACCAGTAGTTAACAACGCCGATGCACTGCCGCTATGGTTGCCAAAAGCCGATAGAAACAACCCTGATCCTGACGAACCGTTTATGCCCAGGCAAGACAGCGTTAAAAGTATCAGAGGCACGAATAACCAGAGGGTTATATCGCTAAACAGAACAGCGAGCACCAGACAACACAACAATACAAGCTGCAGCCGTTGACCAAAACGAAAATAGGCCGCCACCTGACTGAGATCTCGATTGCGAAGATAACGGGCACTGAAACTCTGCACCAAGGCGAGAGCAACTACATTGGCTCCGAAAAACAGTGGGAAAAGTGCGTCCGGAACACCAAAGTAGGTCTGAAAAATAAAAGAGGCATTGGTAACGTAAATCAACATTATGCAGTTGGAGAGTGACGCGGCTAATCCATAAAAAATCGGCGTTCTGGTTCCCTCCAGACGGTAGTGGATAACCGAGTGGTACTGTGAAATTATTTTCCCAAAATTGATTCTGGTAGACAGCTCTCCGCGGGTTTCTGACAAAAAGAACAGATAAATTACTAGCAAGACCAGAGCATACAGACTAAGAAATCCGAATATCCAGCGCCAACCAAGATGCAACAATGTCACGCCCAGCAGAGGCGCAACCAGGGGGGCAACCAACATAATCAGAAAGACCATTGCCAGGCGACTGGCAACTTTTTCAGGTCGCGACAGGTCTCGAATACTGGGTAAAACCACTGCCGACGCAAAGCCTCCTCCAATAGCCTGGAAGACACGAGCAACAATCAACCACTCAAGCTGCTGAACAAAAAGGATCAGAACCGAAGCGCAAAAAAATAAAGTTAGTCCTGTGATGGCAATTTTGCGCCGACCAATCTGGTCCGAAACCGGCCCGCCCAGTAACTGCCCTAAAGACATACCAAACAGATAAGCACTCAGGCTATATCCCACAGCAACCGAGCTAACACCCAAATCGGATGCAATATAGGGAAAGGACGGCAGATAGGCATCCAAAGAGAAGGGACCTAAAGCAATCACCGCCGCCATGATAGGCAAAAAGAATTTTGGAAGGTTGTCGGGAAGATTATTTCTACTCAAAAGAATCCTCTCTGAAAAATGAGCCGGCACTATGCATAACTGGTGGCGGGAAGTAAATTCGTAATTATTTGCTAGCTATTCTTGCTAAGCCAATTACCCCCGTTAATAAAGGTAAATAAAAAGCACAAGGGGCAGGAATTGGTTATTTCCAGTAAAGCCGATGGAATCATAAGATGGCTTGAATATTAATAGCCACATACTTTCCATTCGAGGATCAAACAAATGAGCAAACTGACAACATTAATATGCATATCCGCAGCATTTTTAACTCTTGAAGCCAGTGCCCAGGGTGGTATGGGTGGTGGAAACGGTGACCGCCCTCAGCGACCTGACTTTGCCACACTGGACACTGACGCAAACGGCACCCTGACTCTGGAAGAGCTCAACGCTATGGCCGCTGACAGTGATCGGGATATGAGCCGCTTCTTGTCACGCATGGATGCTGACGGTGACTCCCTGATCTCCCTGGAGGAGTACAGTACAAGACCTTCTGGCGGCCGGGGTCGAGAAGAATAAAACCTGATCGCCAACAAACCAACAGGCGGCCTCTGGCCGCCTTTTTTATACCTGGCATCTGAAAGAATGCTAATGGGTAAATACAGCAACCCTCTAGCCTGAACAGGCCAAAGATCTATAATGCCGGTGTTTTTTAAAGAGTAGCCCAAAGTGCCATCATCAGAGTTTAAAAACGCGAGCTTCTTCAAACGTCTGGGCGCTCTAACCTACGACATCTTTCTGGTCTTTGCCGTGGGTTTTGCCTATACCGCCATAATGATGGCTATCGCAGTGGCAATGGGTATGCAGCAAGAGCACGTTACCATCGTCAGCGAGGGAGATCTTCTGATGATGCAGGCAGATGAGGAATTCGGGCCAGCCCTGAATGGCTGGTTATTTCAGGCCGGTTTGGGGATAACGCTTTTAATCTTTTATATCGGCTTTTGGCACTTCCGCGATGCCACACTGGGTATGCAAACCTGGCGTCTCAAGCTGGTAACTGAACAAGGGACAAAACCACGGTTAAAACAGTATCTGACGCGAGCCATATTGGGGTTTTTCTCTCTGGCCTTTCTGGGGATCGGATATTTCTGGATACTTTTCGATCGCGAAAAATTGGCAGTGCATGACCGGCTTTCGAAAACCCGGATTATCCAGTTGGATAAAGCGAAAAAATAACCATTAGTGTTGGCGCCTCAATAACCAGATGCCGGCTACAGCGGTCAAAAATATTGGGCTTGCCACAGCCAATAAAGGCGAAAAGCCCCAAATACTGCTGGCTGGACCGAGAATATCCTGGGCCAGTTTGAAAACCACCGCAATCAGAACCCCAAGAAAAATTCTCTGACCAATGGAGACACTGCGACTGGCTCCATAGACAAAGGACAGCCCCACCAGAACCAGAGCCATTACTGCCAAAGGAGCAAAAATCTTGGTCCAGAATGCCAGCCGATAACTTCCGGCAAAGCGGGTTTCCAGCCCCAGATACCGGCTGTAGGCATCGAGATCACGAATCGAAAGCTGGGCGGGTGTCAAGGAAGCCATATCGAGAATGTCCGGAGTCAAGTCCGTATTCCAAACACGGCTTCCGTAGTACATTACCCGGGTTTCCTGATTCAAAAACTCTGTCTCCCGCACTCGGCTTTCAATCCACTGACTGCCATCGTATCTGACAGTTTCGGCAAAACTGATGGCCTCAAGCTGACGGCCATCCAACTGGAAACGACTAACCCCAAAGAGTTCGCCACCTGGATAAACAGCATTGACGTGCAGGTAATCGGAACCGTCGCGCAGCCAGGTACCGGATTCTTGCTGAGCAGTTGTGGTACCACGTAACAAATCTTTGCGACTCTGGGCCAACTGTTCGAGACCAGGTGCAACAAACTCCGAGATCAAACTACCGAAAAGTATCAGGATAAGAGTCGGCTTCAACACCATTCGCACCACCTGCATGGTAGATACTCCAGCTGCGCGAATAACGGTTAATTCGGAATTATTTGATAGCCCCCCTATTCCGACAAGGCAGCCAATCAATGCCGAAAACCCAAGGTAATCCACAGCGCTGCCCGGAATTTTTAGTGTCACATAAAGCAGCGCTGCTCCCAGATTGTAGTCGCTCTGTAATTCACCCATCTGTTCGAGTAAATCACTAACAGCATCGAGCGCCAAAATAACAAAAAGCACCAGAGCCGTGGAGCGAAGCACCACACCGCCGATGTAGCGATCAAGAATGTTCACACTTCGTATCTCATAAAAACATCAAGTGGAGGCAAGACGCCGCAAACGCCATCTGGGGTAAAAAATCAGTACAGCAGCCAAGGCAAGAAAGGCCAAATGCACGAACCATATCCCGGGCACCTGCTCCACTGAACCGGAGGCAATTTCGTCTCGCGCGGCGTTAAGGCAAACCAGATAAATCACATAGAGCATCACTCCTGGAAAAACCCTGGCATAAGGCCCCCCGCGCCGAACCGAACCATTGCTGAGGGGCTGAGCAAGCAGCCCAAGAACCAATACCAGAACCGGCATTGAGAGCCGCCAATTGATCTCAGCCAATCGCTCGGGAGTATTATCACCGAGCAATTGGTGAATCAGCATGGTCTGCTCCTCGGCACGTTTAGTATTTTCAATTTCCGGCTCAGGTAAACGCTGTTTGTAACTATCAAACTCCGTTACTCGGTAATCGGGCCTTCCGGGTGTACCTTCATAACGCAAACCGCTTTCCAATACGAAATAGTATGCGCCGGATTCTGATCTCTCGGGGTAACCTCTATTAGCAAGAATCAGTGTCGGCAAGGTATTACCTTCCACATCGGCCACACGGGACAGTAATACTTCTGTCATCAGTGTTCGGTCTTCGCTGATATCGGCGGCGTAGATGGTTCCACCGGATTCGTCCAATTGATAAAACTTGCCCGGCGTAACCACGCTGAGTTCATTCTGCAAACCCTGGTTGGAAATCAGATAATTAACGTATTGCCCACCCCTTGGCGAAACATAAAAACTGAAAAGGGACACCACCAGAGCGATAAAAAGTCCACAAAGCAAAATTACGCGCAACAAACGTGCCTGACCGAAGCCTGTAGCCGTCATCACTGTCAGCTCGCTATTCTGGTTCAGCTGAATAAGGGAGATCAGCACTCCAAGAAACAGAGAAAGGGGTAAAACCAATTCCAGGTATTCCGGCAGGCGCGCCAGCAATACCGGAAAAACCAGGTTGGCAGCCAATTTTCCAGCTGCGGCATCACCAATATAGCTCGACAAACGACCACTCATCACCACCACAATCAGCACTAATGTGATGGCAAAGGTTGTGCTCAGTATTTCACGCGCAAGATAGCGCTCAAGTATCATTCGGCATCCGGAAAGTTAATGATAGGATATAAGTTATTGTATATTGCTCGGCAAAGAGCGGATATTAGCGACACTGCGCTGTGGTTAAAAGCTTGTTGCAGCAACCCGGCATAAATAGCGCAAATAATTCTGAATACTCTGCCAATTCTCAAAGCTTAACCTCCCAAGGATCATTATGAATTTCTCACAGTCTGGAGCCCCCCTGAATGTCAAACTGACCGGAACCCTGGTTCTTTTTGTTGATGAAAAAAACCACACGGTCAGTTCTGCCGCGCCTCTGGATGAGACACTGCAACTCGCACTTGATTCAACCTTGGCAAACCGGCTCCTTAAAAAAGCCAGTGGTAGTACTGCAAGATGTCCGCTGGTTGGTCCATCTGACCCAACCAGCTTGCTGTTGGTTCGCTGTAAAAAGATGCCGTTGAGCGTTGAGGACTTCCGCTCACTGGCAACTAATCTGTCCAAGGTTTTGGTGGATACCCATCTGGAAAACCTGCATCTGGATGTCTCCGCCCTCGAGGTAGCGGATCTACCCTTCCAGGACGCGATGCAATTTCTGACGGCTCAGATACTGAAAGCCAGCTACCGGTTTGAGCAGTTTAAAAGCAAGAAAAAACCGGCTTCAGCCCTGTCCAATCTGGTTTTCCACACCACAGACAATATTGATATTAGTACAGCTCTGGCACAGGGCACGGCCATAGGCGAAGGTATTAACTTCACCCGCGATCTGGGCAATCGACCGGGCAATCACTGCACTCCCAGCCATCTTGCCGAAGATGCTCTGGAGCTGGCGAAGGACTCTCATAGCCTGAGCGTAAAGATTCTCGATGAAGCAGAAATGGCAAAATTGGGAATGGGCGCTTTTTTGTCGGTAACCGCCGGGTCGGATCAACCGGCCAAGCTTATCGAATTGAACTACCGGGGTAGTGAGAATGATGATGCGCCCTATGTTTTGGTCGGCAAGGGTGTAACCTTTGATACAGGTGGCATATCGATAAAACCTGCAAGCGGCATGGATGAAATGAAATACGATATGTGCGGTGCTGCAACTGTACTCGGCGTGATTAAAGCGGTAGAAGCTCTGAAATTACCAATCAATCTGATCGGATTGCTCGCTGCGGCCGAAAACATGCCGGGCGGAGATGCCACCAAACCAGGTGATATTGTGACCTCCATGTCTGGAAAAACTATAGAGGTATTAAATACCGACGCCGAGGGCCGCCTGGTACTCTGCGACACACTCAGCTATGCCCAACAGTTCAATCCGAAACTGATGATTGATATAGCCACCCTTACCGGAGCTTGCATAGTAGCTTTGGGTGCCCATGCTTCCGGTCTGTACGCCAACAACGATGATCTCGCAGAGCAATTGCTGAAAGCCGGTGAAACCACCGGCGACCGCGCTTGGCGAATGCCTCTGTGGAAAGAATACACCAAGCAGTTGGAAAGCCCCTTCGCCGATCTGGGCAATATCGGTGGCCCCAAGGCAGGCAGTGTCACCGCCGCCTGTTTTCTGCAGGAATTTGTGGGAGATACCCATTGGGCACATCTGGATATCGCCGGTACCGCCTGGCTATCCGGCAATCGCAAAGGTGCAACCGGCCGGCCCGTTGAACTGTTAATGCAATTCCTGTTGAACCAAAGCAGAAAATGACCTCCATCGATTTCTATGTGCTATCAGACGGTCCTGAAAATGCCTTGGAACTGCTTGCCTGCAAACTGACCGAGAAAGCTCTGCGTGCCGGCCATCAGGTCTATATTCAAACTGCTGACGAAGTACAAGCCAGGGAGCTCCAGCAATTACTCTGGTCTTTCAAAGCCGAGAGTTTTTTGCCCAGTCAGTTCGACGAGCCAGAAAACCGCTGTTGCCCGATACATATAGGCTACGCTGAAGCACCGGAACACTGTGAGGAGCTATTAATCAATTTGTCGCAAAAAATACCCGCAGCTTATGCCCGGTTTGAAAGACTGTTGGAACTGGTGCCCCCACAACAGGAAGCCAGGGCATCCCTGCGAGAAAACTTCGGACACTACCGGGATCGAGGTTACCCTATAAAAACCCATCAAATTTCTCTTTAAAAAACAAGCAACTTGCAGCAAGGCTGCTAGAATGCGTTATCTGCTACACGGATCTCAAGGTCAGGCGTGATATGAGCAACTCAAGCCGCAAAGGAAACCCCAAACAACTGGTAAACGATCTGGGTGATCTGGTGGACTTTCTGGCAGACGGCCCGGAGCTGCAAGGCGAACTCAAATTGCCACCCAAGGAACTCGCCGCAAAGGATCTACTGACCGGCCATATGGACGTACCCTTGTTGACGGCAAAAGTTGACGCCTCCGAAGTCTCGGCCATCAAATACGATCTCGATATTTTGGTTGATGAACTGGTCAATCTGGTTATGCCAAGACTGGAAGCCGAGCTGCGCAAGCGGTTAAAGAAAAAAATTTCCACACCCATCGACTGAGCCAAGCTTAATTTAGCCCTATAATGTCGGACTTTCGGCATGTGAATGCCTCCCAATTTTGAATTAATACAGGCAAAGATGGAAAAGACCTTCGACGCGTCCGGTCTGGAACGTAAGTGGTACCAGTTCTGGGAACAAAAGGGCTACTTCAAGCCCAATCAATCCACCCGACACTACAGCATTATGATCCCGCCGCCGAATGTAACCGGCAGCTTGCATATGGGGCATGCTTTTCAGCACACCATTATGGACGCCCTCGTTCGCTATCACCGCATGTTGGGTGAATCTACCCTTTGGCAAGTCGGCACAGATCACGCCGGCATAGCCACACAGATGGTGGTAGAACGCAAATTGCTTGCAGAGGAAAACCAGACACGTCACGACCTAGGTCGGGAAGCCTTTATCGATCAAATCTGGGATTGGAAAAAAGAATCCGGTGGAACCATAACCCAGCAAATGCGCCGACTGGGAAATTCCGTGGACTGGGATCGGGAACGTTTTACCATGGACGAAGGGCTTTCCAGAGCTGTGCAGGAGGTCTTTGTCCAGCTACATGAGGACGGCCTGATTTACCGAGGCAAACGGTTAGTCAACTGGGATCCGAAACTACACACCGCCATATCGGATCTGGAAGTGGAAAACCGCGAGAAAAAAGGTTTTCTTTGGCACTTCCGCTACCCTCTGGCCGATGGGGTAAAAACTGCCGAAGGGAAGGATTATCTGGTAGTTGCCACTACGCGTCCTGAAACCATGCTGGGTGACAGTGCCGTCGCCGTGCACCCCGAAGATGAACGCTACACCGGACTGATCGGGGGTTTTGTCGAACTGCCTCTGGTCAATCGACGGGTCCCTATTATTGCCGATGATTATGTTGACCGTGAGTTCGGCACCGGCTGTGTGAAAATTACACCGGCTCATGACTTTAACGACTACGAGGTCGGCAAGCGCCACAATTTGCCGCTTATCAATCTGTTTGACTCAAATGCAGCGCTCTTGCCAAGCTTTGAATGGTTTGAGCTGGGCAGTGACGACAAACCGATAAATCACTCCGAAGCACCCGATGGTTATGCGGGCCTGGATCGCTTTGAAGCGCGTAAAAAAATTCTGGCCGACTTTGAAACGGCCGGTCTACTCGAAGAAATCAAGGATCACGAACTCAAGATTCCCTATGGCGATCGCTCCGGTGTTGTCGTCGAACCTCTTCTCACTGATCAGTGGTATGTAAAGGTACAACCTCTCGCCGATGCCGCTATCGAAGCGGTTGAAGATGGCTCGGTTAATTTTGTTCCCAAGTCTTACGAGAACATGTATTTCTCCTGGATGCGCGATATCCAGGACTGGTGTATCAGCCGCCAGCTCTGGTGGGGACACCGAATTCCGGCCTGGTATGACGAACAGGGTAAAGTCTATGTTGGCCGGACAGAAGAAGAAGTACGGACAAAATACAATCTGGACGGCACCGCTCTCCGACAGGATGAGGATGTGCTGGACACCTGGTTCAGCTCCGCACTTTGGACCTTCTCTACCCTGGGCTGGCCTGAAGACACTGAGGATCTGGCCAAATTCCACCCCTCAAGCGTTTTAGTGACAGGTTTTGACATCATTTTCTTCTGGGTTGCCCGCATGATCATGATGACCCTGTATTTTAAAAAGGAAGTGCCCTTTCACACCGTCTATGTCACAGGCCTGATCCGCGATGAACAAGGTCAGAAAATGTCCAAATCCAAGGGCAACGTAATCGACCCTCTGGATATGATCGACGGTATCTCCCTGCCGGATTTGCTGGAAAAACGCACGGGCAATCTGATGCAACCCCAGCTGGCAGAAAAAATCCGCAAAAGTACTGAAAAACAATTCCCCAATGGCATCGAAGCCTATGGTACTGACGCCCTGCGCTTTACTCTTGCAGCCCTGGCCAGTACAGGCCGCGATGTAAATTGGGACATGCAGCGCCTTGAGGGCTATCGCAACTTCTGCAACAAACTTTGGAATGCCAGCCGCTATGTGCTGATGAATACCGAAGGGCAAAACTGTGGTTCAAGTGAAAGCGAAATCACTTACAGCCTGGCGGATCGCTGGATTATTTCCCGATTGCAGGAGGCCGAAAAAACCGTAGCCGAAGCCATTGAAAACTATCGCTTTGATCTGGTTGCCCGCGCCATCTACGAATTTGTCTGGAATGAGTACTGCGACTGGTACCTGGAACTTTCCAAGCCGGTTCTTTGGGATGACAACGCCGCCGAGTCATTAAAGACCGGTACCCGCAAAACTCTGGTTGGTGTACTGGAAGCCATTTTACGACTTGCCCATCCGCTTATGCCCTTTATTACCGAAGAGATATGGCAGCAAGTTCACCAACTGGCAGGCAAAGATGGCGATACCATTATGCTGCAGCCCTACCCCGAATATGATGGAAACAAGGTCGACCTGGAAGCCGAAGCCGATGTCCGCTGGCTACAGGCTTTGATTCTGGTAGTGCGCAACATTCGCGGCGAGATGAATATTTCTCCTGGTACCAAGTTGAGTCTGTTGCTCGGCAAGGGTAATCAAACCGATAGGGAAAGGTTGCAAAACACCGAAATACTCTTGTGCAAGCTGGCCAATCTTGAACAAGTTCGCTGGCTTGATGAAGGGGAACAGGCGCCATTTTCCGCAACTGGCCTTGCCGGTGAGATGGAAGTAATGATCCCCATGGCCGGATTGATAGATGTAGAAAAGGAGCTTGCGCGTCTCGATAAAGAGATCGAGAAACTTGTCAAAGAAGCGTCACGTTTAACAGGCAAACTCTCGAACCAGAAATTTGTCGACAACGCTCCCGCCGAAGTGGTCGAGTCTGAACGTAAAAAACTATCGGACTGCGAACACAATATAAAACTGCTTCACAGCAAACGAGACCAGGTTCAGGCGATCTAATGCGTTGATGATTTACTTGCACACACAATAGGGCTGCATTTCATGAGTACATCGCAAATCACATATCCCAAGGAGCTCAGTTGGCTATCCTTCAACGAGCGTGTTTTGCAAGAGGCCGCAGACCCGAGAAACCCTATAATCGAGCGCATACGTTTTCTGGGTATTTTTTCCAACAATCAGGATGAATATTTCAAGGTTCGGGTAGCAGATTTACGACGCAGGTCCCAGCAAGAGGAAAAGCGCAGCGGCACACACGAAGCGCGCAAGCTTCTCAATAAAGTGCAGTCCAGAGTTCGCAAGCTCAGCGATGAGTTCGACACGATTTACGCATCCCTTGAAGAAGAACTGAAAAAGAAAAAGATCTTTCTGCTCAAGGAGTCCGAACTATCTGAAAAACAGAGTATTTGGCTAAAACACCGGTTCAATACCAAAATACTGCGCCACATTGTGCCTATACAGGTCAGCTCCCAACGACGCCTGGAAGACAGCCTGCAATCCGAAATATCCTACCTGATCGTGCAACTGCAAAAGGCTGAAAAAATCGATTATTACGTAATCGATTTGCCGGAGAGTTTACCGCGATTTGTCAACGTACCTCCGGACCGTGGCACAGCGCGCAACTATTTCATGATGATGGACGAGGTAATACGCCATTGTCTGGACGAAATTTTCAGCGGTTTCTTTGAATACGACAGCCTCAACGCCTGGTCCATGAAATTTTCCCGTGATTCCCAGTACACCCTGGGCGAGGATCACGAGCAAAGCCTGATCAAGAAATTATCCGAAGGTATGAAACAGCGGATGCACGGTGATCCGGTACGTTTAACTTACGATCGAACCATGCCTAAAGCCATGCGGCTAATGTTACAGGAGCAGCTGGGTTTTGAGGATCTCGACACCGTAATCCCCGGCGGACGCTACCGAAAGGTCCGTGACTTTATCGGATTCCCAAACCCCATCGGCCCTCACCTTGAGTTTCGCAAACTCCCGGCCGTACTTTCCCAACGATTTCAAACGAAGGGTAACGTTTTTGAAGCCATTGATGAGGGTGACATCCTGCTGCACTACCCCTATCACCGCTTTAGCCACTTTACCGAGTTTGTGCGCCAGGCCGCTTTTGACCCTTCCGTCCGGGCTATTCAGATCAATATCTACCGCGCCGCCAAAAACTCGCGTGTAGCGGAATCCCTGATTGATGCCGCCCGCAATGGCAAGTTTGTTTCGGTAAATATCGAACTGACGGCGCGTTTCGACGAGCAGCACAATCTGCAGATGACCGAGAAGTTTGTCGATGCGGGCATCCGCGTAACCTTTGGCATACCCGGCCTCAAGGTACATTCGAAACTCTGTGTGGTCTCAAAAGAAATCGATGGCAAAGAACGCCTTTATGCCGTGATAAGCACCGGTAACTTTAATGAGAAAACCGCCCAGATATATACCGATTTTGCTCTGTTTACCTCCAACCAGGAAATCTGCTCCGAAGCGCGGGAAGTCTTCTCCTTTATCGACCACAGTTACCGACAACCGCGCCTGCGCCATCTTATGGTTTCACCCATCAATACCAGAGAAGTAATTTCCAAAGCTATTCACCAGGAGATTATCAACGTCCAGGCGGGTGGCACAGGATTGATTAGGGCGAAGATGAACAATCTGGATGACCCACAGTTGATCGACGACCTCTGTGAAGCCAGCCAGGCCGGAGTTAAAATAGAACTGCTGGTGCGTGGCATGTGTACTCTGAAAGCCGGCATTGAAGGGATTAGCGCCAATATCCGCATTATCAGCATTGTCGACCGCTTCTTAGAGCACTCCCGGGTTATTCATTTTTACAATAACGGTTTTAACAACCTGTTTATTTCATCCGCAGACTGGATGACTCGCAATCTCGATGAGCGGGTAGAGGTAACAACCCCCATCTACGATGAACAGCTCAAACAACAACTGCTGGACACACTGGATATCCAGTTTAAAGACAACTACAAAGCTCGCATTATTAATGCAACGCAAAATAACCCCTATGTACAACGGGGTAATAAACGCCGGATCCATTCACAGGAACTGATATATGATCTGGTAACCCAACACGAAGAGAATGCCATTGAGTGAAGCAGCGGTCCCCGCCCAAGAAGACCAACAGAATACCCAGACCGCAACGGTAACCCCGGATGTCGACAGGCTTGCAGCAATAGATCTGGGGTCAAACTCCTTTCATCTTGTTGTTGCACGTTTTAGTAACGGTACACTGCAACCCCTGGTACAGGACAAACAGCTGGTTCGTCTGGCCGATGGTCTGGATGCCAATCAGGAACTGACCGAAGAGGCTATGGAGCGCGGTTTAACCGTGTTGCGAAGCTTTGGTGAAACCGTTAAACAGTTGAATCCTGCCAACATACGTATCGTGGCAACCTATACCCTGCGCCGCGCCAGAAACCGCAACCAGTTTGTACGTGCAGCCCGTAAAATATTCCCTTTGCCGGTCGAGATTATCTCAGGTGATGAAGAAGCACGTTTGATCTATCAAGGCGTCGCCCATACCACCCACGCCGAAGGTAAAAGGTTGATAGTCGACATAGGTGGCGGAAGTACCGAGTTTGTTATCGGCGAACACTTCGATGTACTGCAGTTGAGCAGTCAACCCATGGGCTGTATCAGCTACACCCGTTTGTTTTTTTCAGATGGTTCCATAAGTAAAAAAAGTTTCAAGGAAGCTGAGACAAGGGCCAGACAAAGACTGGAAGTAATAGACCGCCGTTTTATCAATACCGGCTGGGACGTCGCCCTGGGCACCTCAGGTACCGCAAAAGCCATTGCCCAATACGCCGAATCCCAGGGTCTGCTTGAAAACGGCAGCTTTAATCTGGCCACCCTAAAAACCCTGAGGAAACAACTGATTCAAGCCGGACATGCCAACCGTATCGAAGGCATTGACGATAATAGAAAACCGGTTATGGCCGCGGGCCTGAGTATTATGATCGCTGTATTTAAACAGCTAAAAATCGACAAACTCAGTATTTCTGACGCTGCCCTGCGTGAAGGGGTTTTGTACGAACTTACCGAGCGCATGGAACATCAGGACATCCGGGAGCGCACAGTAAGCAGTCTGGTACAGCGTTATGACATTGACCAGGAACAAACACGCAGAGTAAAACAGACTGCTGAACGTATTTTTATGCCCTGTGCCCGGCTACTGCCAGCCTACCAACATGAAGAACTGGAGCGCATTCTCAACTGGGCCATCACCCTGCATGAAATCGGTCTGCACATTAACCGTCGCGGTATTCAGCGCCATTCAAAATACATTCTCGAAAATATCGAGATGCCGGGGTTCAGCGATGAGGAGCAAAAGCTTCTGGGGGTCCTGGTCGGCACCTATCGCAAGAAGTTTCAACGCCGTAAACTTCCTGAATTCAATCAGTATGAAACCGCCCATATTTTTATCCTGATACTGATACTTCGCCTCGCTACCCTGTTGAATCAGCGTCGTCTGGACGATTACATTCCTGACTTTGCATTTAGCGCCAGTGAACACGCGGCACAAATCACCTTTCCCAAACATTGGTTACGTGAGAGGCAACTGGTCAAGGCAGACCTCAAGTCCGAAGCGGAAATACTCGATAACAACGGATTCGAACTCACTTTTTCTTAATCGAATTCCCTTAGGAATTGCTTCCAGAGTTGCTAGAATTCTGGCCATCTACACTGGAGTAATATGAACAGCCCAAACGCCTTTGAACTTGTAAAAAGCCGCGAAATCCCCGCATTAAACATCTGTGTCGAAGAATATCGCCACCCGCAAAGCGGTGCCGAACACATACACCTTAAATCCGACAACAGTGAAAATGTTTTTATGGTTGCCTTGCGAACCGTGCCCATGGACTCCACCGGCGTTGCGCACGTGCTTGAACACACCGCCCTGTGTGGAAGTCGTAAATACCCGGTACGGGACCCCTTTTTCATGATGATTCGGCGTTCCCTCAATACTTTTATGAACGCCTTTACCAGCTCGGACTGGACCGCTTACCCCTTTGCCAGCCAAAACCGCAAAGACTTTAATAACCTGCTGGATGTCTATCTGGATGCGGTTTTCTTTCCCAACCTCAATCCGCTGGATTTTGCTCAGGAAGGCCACCGGCTGGATCTGGCCGATCCCGAAAACCCGGATTCAGAACTGGTTATCAAGGGTATCGTTTACAATGAAATGAAGGGGGCCATGAGCGCGCCGGTCTCGACACTTTGGCAAAGCCTCAGCAAGTATCTCTACCCCACCACAACCTACCACTACAATTCAGGTGGCGACCCTGAACACATACCTGAACTGACCCATAAACAATTGGTCGATTTTCATCGCAGCCACTACCACCCTTCGAACGCCATCTTCATGACCTATGGAGATATCGAAGCCAGTGCACATCAGGAAAAATTTTTACCGGTCATTGCCGAGTTCCATGACTCGGCCCGTTCGGTACGAGTGGGACTGGAAAAACGCTACCAGCAACCTCTGAAAGTAGAAGAATATTACGCCCTGCCTGACTCCGAACCACAAGAACAGGCAACCCACGTAGTACTCGGCTGGTTGCTGGGCAGCAGTATCGATCTGAAAGCCAGTCTGGAAGCCCAGCTTCTGGATCTGGTTTTATTGGAAAATAGCAGCTCTCCCCTGCAATTTGCGCTGGAGACCAGCAACCTGGGCCGATCGCCTTCACCTCTTTGCGGCGTCGACCACTCCCAACGCGAAATGTGCTTTGTGGTGGGTATGGAAGGCAGCGACCCGGAGCAGGCCGAAGCGATAGAAAAGCAGATTCTGGATGTCTTGCAAGATGTCGCCAACCGGGGAGTTCCCCAAAAAGATGTGGAATCCTGTCTTCACCAACTGGAATTGCAGCAACGCGAAATTTCCGGGGATTCCTATCCCTACGGACTTCAACTTATGCTGGCCGCACTCAACAGTGCAACTCATGGTGGTGATCCCGTGGGACTGCTTGATCTGGAACCGGCACTGAAAGAATTACAACAGGATATCCAGGACCCGGACTACATAAAAAACCTGTGCCGCAACTTGTTATTGGACAACCCGCACCGGGTGCGCCTGACATTAAAACCCAGTAGCAGTTTGTCCTCTGAGCGCGATAAAAAACTGGCAGACAAACTGGCCGAACTGCGTAAAACCATGAATGAAGAGGATATTCAGGCCATAGTTACGCAGGCCAAAGCTCTGGACGAGCGACAAAACCAACAGGATGATCCCGGTGTTTTACCCAGTGTCAGCCTGCAAGATGTTCCCAAGGAAATGAAATACGTCCAAAGCGAGCCGTCACCGGACAAATTGCCATTAACCCGCTATGCAGCGGGTACCAACGGACTGGTTTACGAAATGGCCGTCAGTGAATTACCCCAGCTCAGTACCGACGAACTCTATCTGCTGCCCTTGCTCACTCATCTGATGACTGAAGTGGGAAACGGCAACAACAGCTATCTGGATATACAGCGTCTTCAATCCTCTGTCTGCGGCGGCATCGGTGTCTCTTTCAGTATGCGCGGCACACCCGAGGACGCGCAGAATGTTCGTGGATACCTGACCGCCAGCTCCAAGGCCCTCTACCGCAATCAATCGGCAATGAGTGATTTAATGGCAGCAACTCTGGACAACTGCCGGCTGGATGAAGCCGAACGCATTCGCGAACTGATTGCCCAGGCCCGGGCGCGCAGCGATGCCAGTATTACCGGTAATGGACACGCTCTTGCCATGACAGCCGCCGCCCAAAACTTTTCTCCGGTCTGCCGTATGAACCAGTTTACTGGCGGGCTCAATGGTCTCAAGGCACTGCGTCAACTGGATAATGAGCTCAAGAACCAGGATCAGCTGGACGATCTGCTGGCACAACTGCAATCCCTACACGCCAAAATATCCGCCCAGGAGCGCCATTGGGTGATTATTTCTGAGGCGGATTACCTGCAGAGTTTTTCCGAAAGCCTGTCTCCTTTGCTACAAAGCAACATGTCATCTGCTTCAAAGCTGGAGATGCCCCCTCTTTCACCCTCTGCATCAAACCAGATGTGGATAGCCAATACCCAGGTTCATTTCTGTGCCAGAGCCTATCCGACAGTAACCACCAGTCACCCGGATGCTCCCTGTCTGACCGTTTTGGGCGGACTGCTGAGAAACCTCTATCTGCATCCCGCTATCCGTGAAAAAGGAGGTGCCTATGGTGGCGGAGCCAGCCAGGACAATAACAACGGTTCTTTCCGCTTTTTCTCCTATAGGGATCCTCGCCTGAGTGAAACTCTTCAGGACTTCGAACTTGCTATAGAGCAGTTCCTTAACCAATCCATTGAACGGCGTCACGTTGAAGAAGCTATTCTGGGAGTGGTATCCGCTCTGGACAAACCCAGCTCACCCGCTGGAGAAGCTCGACAAACCTTTATTGCCGATCTCTATGGTCGAACCAGAGAGGTACGTGAAAGGTTCCGTTCCCGAGTTTTGGAGGTCGAACTGGAAGACTTGAAGCGGGTAGCACAGACTTATCTGCGCAGTGAAAACCAATCAACGGCAGTTTTGACCTACGCTGAAAGCCAGGCCATGGCCGATCAACTCGGACTGTCGGTCTGTAAACTCTGAAACCGGCAGATGATCGACTCTCAACAAGGAAGCCTGAATGCCTAGTCAACTGATTATTCGTCCCCGCTTTTCAGAAACAGATGCTCTGGGCCATATTAACAACACTTCCGTACCCGTATGGTTTGAGGAAGCGCGCTTGCAACTCTGTTTTCGCGAAGCGCAAATCGAACAGAAAACAGTTCTGGCCCGATTGGAGATCGATTATCTGCATGAAGTCTTCTTTGGTGAAGATATCGGAGTAACAACCTATATCTCGCGCTTGGGCAATTCATCAATCCACTATCAACAGAAGATCCAGCAGGGAGAAAAAATCTGTCTCAGTGCTCTGGCGGTTGCGGTAACTTACGATCCGGTATCCAGGCAATCTGTACCCATCTCCGATGAGAGTCGCCTGAAGCTCGCACCCTATCTGGGTCAGTTCTTGTAAAGCTGAAGATCCATGACAACAGCCAAAACTGACCAGATTTTTCGTTCTCCCTTCGAGGAGATATCCGATTTCCGCTTTGACGCACGAGTAGTTGAAGTTTTTGAGGATATGATCGAAAGATCTGTTCCTGGCTATTCGGCTATTCTGGGGATGACAGGCGAGTTAGCGCAACAATTTGCCCAACCCGATACCAGAATTTATGACTTGGGCTGCTCACTGGGCGGCAGCAGTTTCAGTATCGCCCAGCGCCAGTTACCCAATGGGGTTAGCATTGTTGCACTGGATAACTCTGCCGCCATGATTGATCGGCTAAACCACAAAATTAGTGAAAACAAATCTCTGCACGTGCCAATAGAAGTACATCTACAGGACATTCGTGCACAGAAGTTTGCTCCCTGTAGTTTTGTGGTTATGAACTTCACCTTGCAATTTATCCCCCTCATGGATCGTGCCAACCTGCTCCAGAAGATATTTGATGCACTGGTTCCCGGAGGCGCTTTGCTGCTCTCGGAAAAAATCCGCTTTGTAGACCAAGAAACCGATCAGCTCATCGTCAACTTACACCACAGTTTCAAAAAATCCATGGGTTACACCGATTTGGAAATTGCCCAAAAACGCACAGCCTTGGAAAATATCCTGCTGCCCGAAACTTTAGAGGCACACTGTGAGAGAATGCGCCACTGCGGTTTCACCAGGGTTGCACCCTGGTTTCAATGTTTTAACTTTTGCTCTTTGTTAGCGATAAAACCCGAGTGAGGAATCCTTTAATGCCCGACCCGAATACCGATAAACAGGACAATAAACCCGAAGATTCAGGCCCCTCAATATGGCGTATCTTGCAAAGCACACTGGCCGGAGCCATAGGTGTACAGAGTAATAAAAACCGGGAAAAGGATTTCAAAAACGGCAATATTTGGGTGTTTGTCGCGTCGGGGCTTATTTTTACCGTTCTCTTTATCCTTACCATTACCACCTTGGTGCGCTTGGCAATATCCAGTCTTTAGAAAGGCACAGACATAAAAAAAGCAGCTTAAAGCTGCTTTTTTTATGTCTGTGCTTATAACGGCTAGAGTATATGAGCCAGAAAAGCCGGCAAACCGCCTGTATAGACAAAGTGGATGCCCGCCAGTACGG